>CAZTAP010000008.1:0-28434 GCA_964611665.1 uncultured Selenomonadaceae bacterium
CATCCATGCGTGCTGCTGGAATCTCCCAGGCACAAAGGACATTCGCAGCGAACCCTACCTCACGGTGCTGCAGTACAGCGCCCATCTTACGAATCTGCCCGTTCTCCTTGAAACGCTTCAAACGTTCCAGCAGGGTCTGCTCATCGATCCCGATCTGTGCGGCCAATGTCTTGTAAGGCTCCTGTACCAAAGGAAAATCCTCCTGCATGACACGTACAATCTTTTTGTCAAGTTCATCCATATGCTCACCTACTTCAGCTTAAATTGTACATTGATCTTATACTTCTTCCTGGAAACAAGATTCAACATATCCTCAACTCCCGGCAAAGCCCGGACTTCTCCCAGGATTTTTTGCGAAAGCTCCGGATCTGGAGTAAGCAAGGTAAACCAAAGATTATATTTCCCTTCGCGTTCATAATTATGCGTTGCTCCCGGATAGCGATTGACAGCTTCCGCAACGCTTTCCATACAGGCAGGCTTCACACGAAGCGCCACCAGTGTCCCCTCATATCCCATTTTATGTGAGTCAAAAAAAGGACCGACCCGCCGCAGGTAGCCATCCTTCTTCAGCTCCTGCAAGCGCTGCAGCACAGTATTTTCATCCGAGCCGATCTGCTCTGCAAGCTCAGCAAACGGACGGCTGCTGATTGGCAGGCCGGCCTGCAAAAGATTAAGCAGCGTCTTATCAAACGCAGTAAGCATCGTCAAACCTTCTTCCCGCCGGTCATAAGAACATCCGGCCTCTTGTCTGACTTTATTTTACCAAAACACTGCCTATGACGTCAAGTAATTCTGAACGCCCTTCATTTTTTAAGGAAGAGTACGGAAGTACGTCCACCTCTGGCACGCCAAGCTTCTTTTTGATGTTGGAAATGCTCTTGTCTCTCGCTCCACGACTGATTTTATCCGCTTTAGTCGCCACCAGGAGCACAGGCAGATGATTATCCACGAGCCAATGGAACATCTCAATATCTGAAGCCATCGGATCATGACGAATATCAATCAGCTGACAGACAAACTGCAGATTCTCAGAATGCAGCAAATATTCCTCTATGAATTTTGACCAGATTTTCCTGCGCTCCTTGCCCGTCTTCGCGTAGCCGTAGCCCGGCAGATCGACAAGATAGAAGTCTCTGCGGCCTTCTTCTCCCTCCAGTTTGGCTCCCAGCTCATAAAAATTGATTGTCTGGGTCTTTCCGGGCTGTCCCGACACGCGCGCAAGATTTTTGACACGCGTAAGGGAATTGATCAGCGAGGACTTGCCCACATTCGAGCGTCCAATGAATACGATTTCCTTCTTTTTTTCGGCAGGATATTGTTCTTTTTTGACGGCAGAAGCGATATAACGCCCCTGCGTAATGATTACCTTCTCGGTCATGTTTCCTCCACTCAATTATCTAACAGGGCATGGCCCAAAACCTCATCCATATTCTCAACGGGAACAAATTCCAGTTTTTCTCTTACCGGTTCAGGAATTTCCTCAATATCGCGTTCATTTTCCTTGGGCAGGATAATGGTATGCATTCCTTCACGATAAGCCGCCAGGACCTTTTCCTTAAGGCCGCCGATAGGCAGCACGCGACCACGCAGCGTAATTTCCCCCGTCATGGCCACATCGCTCTTGACCTTTTTGTGCGTAAGCGCTGAAATCATCGCCGTAGCCATAGTGATTCCTGCCGACGGCCCATCCTTAGGAATAGCCCCCTCCGGCAAATGGATATGGATATCCTGCTTCTCATAGAAATCCTCCGGCAGATTGAACGCCTCAACGCGGCTGCGGATATAAGAAAGACCTGCCTGTGCAGATTCCTGCATGACATCGCCAAGCTGTCCGGTCAGGATGAGCTTCCCCTTGCCCTTCAGCACGGTCGCCTCTGTCGGCAGGATATCCCCGCCAACCTCGGTCCAGGCCATGCCTGTACAGACGCCGACCTGTGGGCTCTTCTCCGCCTTCGTATGCAGGAATTTGGGCTTGCCAAGATAAGCAATGAGATTCCTGCCCGTGACATGCACGCTTTTCTTCTCACCCTCGACGATCTGGCGTGCAGCCTTGCGGCAGACATGCCCAATAGTGCGTTCCAGCTCACGCACACCTGACTCACGCGTATATTCTGCAATGATTTTCTGCAATACACCAGCAGCAAACTGCAGCTCACGTGGTTTGAGCCCATTGGCCTCACGCTGCCGTCCCACAAGATAACGTTTGCCGATTTCCAGTTTCTCCATCTCGGTATAGCTGGAAAGCGTGATAATTTCCATACGGTCACGCAAAGCACGTGGGATATTTGCCATATTATTGGCCGTCACAATCCAGAGCACGCGCGAAAGGTCAAACGGCAGCTCGACATAATGGTCACTGAACGTTGAATTCTGGGCAGGGTCCAGAACCTCCAGCAAAGCTGCCGAAGGATCGCCCTTATAATCCATATCCAGCTTATCGACCTCATCAAGCAGGAACACCGGATTTCTGGTGCCGGCGTTCTTCAGCCCTTCAATGATCCTTCCCGGCATAGCACCTACATAAGTACGGCGATGGCCTCGGATCTCTGCCTCATCCCGTATGCCCCCCAGAGAAGCACGCACGAATTTACGGCCAGTAGCACGCGCCACCGATGCAGCCAGCGATGTTTTTCCTACACCAGGCGGCCCGACAAGACAAAGGATCGGCGCATGCTGCTTTTCCGAAAGCTTATGCACAGCCAGATATTCAAGGATGCGCTCCTTGACCTTTTCCAGGCCATAGTGGTCCTCATTGAGGATTTTCTCTGCTGCCTTGATATCCAGGGTATCCTCCGACAGGTTTTCCCAGGGAATATCGAGCAGCCAGTCGATATACGTGCGGATGACTCCGGTTTCTGCTGACAGGTTCGACATATTTTCCATGCGGCGGATTTCTTTTTCGATGACTTTTTTGACGTTTTCCGGATATTGACCTTTGGCAAGCTTGTCGCGATACTCCTCGATTTCGCTCGTCTTATCATCTTTATCTCCAAGTTCCTTCTGAATTGCCTTGATCTGTTCGCGCAGATAATAATCCTTTTGGATTTTCTCCATCTGCTTGCGCACACGCGCTCCGATCTTGCGTTCAAGTTCCAGGACTTCGAGCTCCCGTGCCAGAATTTCGTAAAGCTTCTCCAGCCTTGCCTTGATATCAACAAGTTCAAGGAGCGTCTGCTTATCCTCCAGCTTGAGGTTCAGATGGCTTGCAATCAAGTCGCCAAGCCTTGCGGCATCATCGATGATTGCCACCGATACGAGCGTTTCTGGCGGAATTTTCTTGCTGAGTTTTACCCATTGTTCAAATTCATGCACAACCGCATGGACCAGCGCTTCCATCTCCATGGACCCCTCTGCCGTATCCTCATAGGCCTCAACCTCAGCCTCAGCGTACTTCTCCAGTTCCTCATAGCCTTTGATATGCGCTCTGCACTCTCCCTCGACCAGAACCCGCAGCGCTCCGCCCGGCATTTTTAAAAGCTGACGCACCTCTGCAATCGTGCCGACTTCATAAAGATCCTCCCGTCCAGGCAGGTCGACTTCAGCATCCTTCTGTGCCACAAGCAAAATCTGGCGATCCTGCACCATAGCCTCTTCCAGTGCGGCTACGGAACGTTCTCTGCCAACATCCAAATGGATGATCATATAAGGGAATACCATCATTCCGCGAAGCGGCAGCAATGGCATTTTACGAACCTCTGCCATAAGAATTCCTCCTATTTATGTAAAAACAAAATGATGATGAAAGCACCAACCCATGAGCCTGACAGCAGCATGGATCAGCGTTTCCTTATGTAAAAAAGAGACGCTGCTTCGCGGCAGCGTCCCCCGTACCGATGCTTACGCCGATACTTCTTTATCCAAAACCTTTTTTGATTTCTTCTTATCTATCGTAAGCACAGGATCTTTCTTTTCTGCAACAACCTCTTTGGTCACCTTGCACATAGAAACACCATCCACGGATGGCACCTCATACATGACATTCCTCATGATTCCTTCAATGATGGAGCGCAGGCCCCGGGCTCCGGTCTTTCGCTGCAAAGCTTCCTGTGCAATAAGACGCAAGGCCTCATCATCAAAGGAAAGTTTTACACCATCCAGCTCCAAAAGCTTCTGATACTGCTTGACCAATGCATTTTTCGGCTTCGTGAGAATGCTGACCAACGCCTCTTCATTCAAGGCTTCCAATGTCACCACGATTGGCAGACGTCCTACGAACTCCGGAATCAGACCATTTTTCAAAAGGTCCTCCGGCAATACATGCTTCAGCGTCTCACCAATATTACGCTCAACCTTGGTCTCGATCTCAGCGCCAAATCCCATATTTTTCTTTCCCATACGGCCTTCGATGATTTTTTCAATACCATCAAAAGCACCGCCGCAAATAAACAGGATATTCGTCGTATCAATCTGGATCAGTTCCTGATGCGGATGCTTTCGCCCGCCCTGCGGCGGAACAGAAGCCACGGTACCTTCAAGGATTTTCAGCAAAGCCTGCTGCACACCCTCACCAGAAACATCTCTGGTAATCGAAGGATTTTCCGTTTTGCGGGCAATCTTATCGATCTCATCGATATAAATAATGCCCTTCTCTGCCTTCTCCACATCATAATCCGCAGCCTGAATGAGCTTCAGCAGGATGTTCTCGACATCCTCGCCAACATAGCCTGCTTCCGTAAGCGATGTAGCATCAGCAATGGCGAACGGTACGTTGAGTATTTTCGCAAGCGTCTGTGCCAGAAGCGTCTTACCACTGCCCGTAGGGCCCAGCATCAGAATGTTGGACTTCTGCAGTTCGACATCCTCTGCCTTTGGTGCTCCTATATTGATGCGCTTATAGTGATTATAAACAGCAACCGACAGAGACTTTTTCGCTTCATCCTGTCCAATGACATACTGGTCAAGGATTGAACGGATATCCTTCGGTTTTGGGACGTCCTTGAGCTCAACCTCAACATCCTCACTGAATTCCTCTTCGATGATTTCATTGCAAAGCTCGATACATTCATCACAAATGTAAACGCCAGGACCAGCGACCAGTTTTCTGACCTGCTCCTGTGATTTGCCACAGAAGGAACATTTCAACTGACCTTTTTCATCCCCAAACTTCAACATGATATCACCCCTTAATCCTTAGGCTCCGTCTTTTTTACCGGACGGGTAATGACCTCGTCAATCAGACCGTAGGCTTTTGCTTCTTCCGCACTCATGAAATTATCGCGCTCTGTATCTGTCACGACCTTCTCACGCGGCTGTCCTGTATGCTTCACGAGAATATCGTTGCCGACCTCTCTGAGACGCAGGATTTCTCTTGCCTGGATCTGAATATCCGTAGACTGTCCCTGTGCACCGCCTAACGGCTGATGGATCATGATACGGGCCAGAGGCAGCGCATAACGCTTGCCCTTGGCTCCTGCAGTAAGCAGCAAAGAGCCCATACTTGCTGCCTGACCAATGCAAATCGTCGAAACATCCGGCTTGATATACTGCATCGTATCATAAATTGCAAGACCAGCAGTAACAACACCGCCAGGGCTGTTGATATAAAGATGGATATCCTTATCCGGATCCTCTGACTCCAGGAACAACAGCTGTGCTACTACAACATTTGCCACATTATCATCAATCGGGCCGCCGATAAATACGATACGATCCTTCAACAGACGGGAATAGATATCGTATGCACGCTCGCCACGGTTGGATCTTTCTACTACCATTGGTACATAACTACTCATAAAGATTCACCCCATATTTACAGGGATTATTCAGCAATATTGTCAACAACGAACTGCGCCGTCTTCTTGCGCAGAACAGTTGCAGCAAGGTCGCCAATGCGTCCCTGTTCCTTAATGATTTTCTGAACCTGTGCCGGTGTTGCGCCATAGGCAGCAGCCATAGCGCCGATCTCAGCATCCAGATCAGCTGCTTCTACTTTGATTTCCTCTGCCTTTGCTACAGCTTCCAGCATAAGATCTGTCTTAACGTTCTTTTCTGCAGTCTCACGATAGTCCTCACGGATCTTCGCAATATCCGTTCCGGCATACTGCAGGTACTGCTCAAGTTTCATCCCCTGCTGTTCAAGGCGCATCGCCATTTCCTGGATCATCGCCGTTACACGGTTATCAATCATGACAGCCGGGATATCCACTGTGATGTTGTCCGTAGCCTGCTGGATTGCGGCAGACTTGCGGTCGTTTTCTGCTTTCTGCTCAGCATTTTTCGTAAGCTTCTCACGGATATCAGCCTTGAGCTCATCCAATGTCTGGAACGTGCTGGCCTTCTTGGCAAACTCATCATCAAGGGCCGGAAGTTCCTTGCTCTTGATGCTGCGGATCGTACACTCGAACTTTGCATCTTTGCCGGCGAGTTCCTTGGAATGATATTCTTCCGGGAACTTGACATTGACATCGCGCTGCTCACCGATTTTGGCACCGATAAGCTGATCCTCGAAACCAGGAATAAAGCTGTTGGAACCGATCTGCAGCGGATAATCCTTGCCTTCGCCGCCATCAAAAGCTTCGCCATCAACAAAGCCCTTGAAATCAAGCGTCGTGAAATCGCCGGACTTGACCTCTGCACCTTCCGGAGCATCAACCATCTTGCCCTGGCGATCGCGCATCTGTTCAACCTGCTTGTCGACTTCTTCGTCTTTGACTTCTACAGCTTCCTTCTCAACCTTCAGACCCTTATATTCACCAAGCGCAACCTCCGGTTTCGGTGTAACCGTTGCCTTGAATACGAGGTTCTTGCCTTCTTCAAGCGTTACGACTTCGATCTGCGGACGCGTTACCGGATCGATTTTCTGTTCATCAAGTGCATCGTTGAAAGCCTTCGGCGCTACGATATCAAATGCTTCATCCAAAATAGCCTGCTTGCCAACATGCTGCTCTACAATCTTCTTCGGAGCTTTTCCTTTGCGGAAGCCCGGGATATTCACCTTATTTGCGATTCTCTTATAAGCTTTCTCCGTAGCCTTCTCTACCTCAGCTGCTTCGACTTCGATTTCCAGAACGACTTGCTGGTTGTCTATTTTTTCTGCAGTAACTTTCATTGTCTAAAATGACCTCCTGTTTTGTCTTTTATAATGTATTCTGGCTTACTCGATTCTTTTCAACTACACACAATAGCCGCAATCCTAATATGCCATACAAAGCATAATACCATAAAAAGCTGGGAAATACAAGCTTTTCCTAGTGTTTCCCTTATTTCAGGAAGCCATTCACGATGCGCGTCTCAGCTTCCTTTTCCGTAAGTCCCAGTGTCATGAGCTTAATGAGCTGGTCTCCCGCAATCTTGCCGATTGCGGCCTCATGGATGAGGTTTGCCTCCAAATGATTGGCCGTAATCTCCGGAATCGCTGAGATTTTGGCATCATCCATGATGATTGCATCACATTCCGAATGACCATGGCACTTATCGTTGCCGCGGATCTTGGCAAGAAAAAGCTGCTTAGACGTATCTCTGGCTACTGCGCGGGAGATAACATTCGTACTCGAGTTCTTGCCATTGAGCTCGACCTCAAAGCCGGTTTCCGCGTATTGTTTGCCATGGGTCATGAGCTTCTCATGGACAATGAACGTCGCATCATCCGCAAGGTCAGCCTGGGTAATCCGCTTGGTAGAATCAATGCCACGAATCTGCGTGGTTTCCATCTCCATATAGGCGCCTTCCTCCAAATGGACGACCGTTGTCGGATTCATGATGCGCTCTCCGCTGCCATCGCCCTCGCCATAATGCTTCTCCACGTATTTTACTCTGGCATTTTTCCCCACATAAAAAGTATGGATGCCATCATGCTGGGAACCATCATCTCCGCCGCAATGAATGCCGCAGCCTGCCACAATGACCACATCAGAACCCTCGCCGACGAAAAAGTCATTGTAGACCATTTCCTTCAGACCCGTCTGATCCATAATGACCGGTATATGCACAGATTCGTTCTTCGTTCCCGGCTGGATTCGGATATCAATGCCATCTTTATCCGTTTTTGGCGTTATTTCGATATGTGCCGTCGAAGCCCGTCCAACCGGCTTGCTATTCGAGCGGATATTATAGGCACCCTCTGGCACACCATGCAAATCTGCGATTGTTTCCAATAAATGCTTCTGAATCTCGTCCATTATGCTTCGTCCTCCTTGAAGAAATTACAGCTGCCCGCAACTTCCATGAGCTGCGGCAGGATTTCATCCTTCGTACCGATTTTCTGGATGCGGCCATCCGCAATCAGCACGATCTCATCAGCAATATTCAGGATGCGTTCCTGGTGTGAAATGATGAGAATGGACTGCTTTTTGGCATGCATTTTTTCAAAGACCTTGATCAGTTTGTGAAAGCTCCAAAGATCGATTCCCGCCTCCGGCTCATCGAACACAGCCAGCTTCGTTGCCTCACGCGCAATGATTGTTGCAATCTCAATGCGCTTGAGTTCCCCGCCGGAAAGCGATGCATCTACTTCACGATTCACATAATCCGCCGCACACAGCCCGACCTCCGACAGATATTTGCAGACACCATTGGTAGAAAGCTTCGTGCCGCCTGCCGCAATACGAATGAGATCCGTGACCGTAATTCCCTTGAAGCGCACAGGCTGCTGGAATGCAAAGCTGATTCCGGCCTGCGCACGTTTTGTAATATTCCAGTCCGTAATGTCCTCACCATTGAACAGGATCTTTCCTGCTGTCGGCTTTTCAATGCCGGCAATGATTTTGGCAAGCGTAGACTTTCCTCCGCCATTCGGGCCGGTAATCACGATGAACTTCCGATCGTCGATTTCCAGCTGGATATCTTTAAGGATCTCCTTGGATCCCTTTTCATCCTGTACCGCAAAGGATACATTCTTCAGCTCTAACATTAAAATCTCCCCTTATCCACATTACATACATGTATAATAATTCGCGCTCAAATGCCATATTCCTTCAGAACACGAGGATTTTCCCCATAAAACGAAAAGTGGCTGTCCCATCATCTGAGACAGCCACGCATGGTCAGCGGATAAACGTATTTCCTTTTCCTTTTTCTTTCATCTTACACCTTCTGCAACAAATTTCCGGCTCCTGCCGGAAGGACCCAAAGATTTAATTTATGATCTACGATTTGCCATCAGCCCGACAGAATCAACCCTGTCTGCCGAATCAGCACTCTGAAACTGTGTCTCTACTACCGATTCGGCTTTTTGATGATGACTCGCCGATTCATGGTATGCCGACATAAAGCTCAGCATAGTAAGTACCGATGCGATTAACATATACGTTTTTTTCTTCATCATGAAAACCTCCTCCTGAACAAAATAAAAAAGCAAAAGGCATCAATCAAAATTGACCTTCGCCTTTTGCCATCACTCGTGGATGCGTTGCTGACCATATAGTTTAAAAACTATTAGAATAATATACTCCTGATCTGCATCCTTGTCAAGTGTTTTTTATTCGTCGTCTTTGCACGGGCTTACTCGTGACAATGTCCGCCGCAGCCCTGTCCTGCCTCATGTTCATGATGACTGCAGACAACATTCGGGTCATAATCAAGTTTGCCGGAGAGGAAATCTTCCACTGCCGTATCCGCACTGCCGCTCACGCCGCCATAAAGACGGATTCCTGCATCAGCAAGCGCATTCTGCGCCCCGCCGCCAATGCCGCCGCAAATCAACACGTCGATTGCATTACCGCCCAGGACACCGGCCAATGCTCCATGACCCTTGCCATCGGTGCCAATGACTTCGCTTTTGATGACCTTTCCATCCTCAGCTTCATACACCTTGAATTCCTTTGACATACCAAAATGCTGAAAAATATTACCGTTTTCATACGTTACTGCAATTTTCATGTTCAATCACTCCTCTTCAAGTCTTGCAAGCCTTGCTGCCGCCTTTTCCATCCAATCCCCTTCAAAGCACTCGATCTGGCCTGCATCACAGGCAGCAGCCAGCGCCGGCTCGATTGGAATACGCGCCAGAAGTTCCAGGTCATACGCTTTGACGATTTCGTCAATATGGCTTTCTCCATAGATTTTATGCTGTTTGCCGCAATCCGGACACTGGAAATACGACATGTTCTCCACCACACCAAGGACTGGTACATGCATGAGCTCCGCCATCTTCACAGCCTTGGCCACGATCATGGAAACGAGTTCCTGCGGTGAAGTCACGATCACAATGCCGTCCACTTTGATGGACTGGAACACCGTAAGCGGCACATCTCCCGTCCCCGGCGGCATATCCAGGAAAAGATAATCGACATCTTCCCAGATGATATCCTGCCAAAATTGTTTGACCGTATTCGAAATGACCGGGCCGCGCCATACGACCGGATCCGTATCATTCTCCAGCAAAAGGTTGATCGACATGATATCGATGCCGCCAGCGGTCTTGACCGGATAAGCACCGGCACTTGAGCCGCGCACTTCTCCCTTTACGCCGAACACCTTTGGAATCGATGGACCGGTGATATCCGCATCAAGCACACCGGTATGATAGCCATGACGTGCCATCGATACCGCCAGCATAGACGTAACCAGGGACTTTCCCACGCCGCCCTTGCCGCTCACTACAGCAATGACGTGCTTGATACTGCTCAGTTCATTCGGTTTTTCTAAAAAGCTCTGCTGCTTTGTCGTATCATCCTCACATTTCGACGCACAGCTGCCGCAATCATGATTGCATGCTTCACTCATTTGTTCTCATCCTCGTTTCTGTATGTTCTGCCGCAGGCCTGCCTGCCATAGCAGCACAGCCCTGCTCACGGCGTCTGCGGCGTGGACAGCTTTCCCGCGCTGCGCCGCAGTGGCAGGAAGCCATTCCCTCATCTGCCTCGCAGAGTTTGTAGTCCCCGCCCTCGATGCGCAGCAGGCGTCCATAGACCAGAGCTTCCGCAAGCTTACTGCGCGCAGCGTCATAGATTCCCTGCACCGTCGTACGCGCAATCCCCATGCGCAGAGCACACTGCTCCTGTGAGCAGTCCTCAAGGTCTATAAGGCGTATGGTTTCGTATTCTTCCACCGTCATCGTAACGATTTCTGCTGCCCTCCCATCGACAGGACCAAACTGTGCACAGCTTGGCATACAGCACACCTGACGGAATTTTCTGGGTCTTGGCATCGCCGTCACTCCTTTTTGACATATGTCAATTATTATTCTACTCTTTTTCCGACATATGTCAATAAAAATTTATGTCTGTGTATATATTATAGGAAAACTTCTTATTTCTTTGCAGGATTTCACACGGCCGGCACGAATTATACAGACAGTTTCACCATGCAGATTGTAGGAGGAAAACGAATTATGAGTGATCAGCCTTCGATTCAGGTTTTAGAACGTGCACTTGACCTCCTGGAGGTTTTGGCTCAGGCAGATGGTGGTCTTTCCTTGTCCGAGCTGACCCGCAGCACGGGTCTCAGCAAAACAACCGTACATCGAATCCTCGCGACTTTGCGCCAGCGGGGCTATGTCGAGCAAAGCCATTATGGCTCCTATGCCATTGGTCAGAAGTTGATTGAGACGGTAAGCTGTCACATCAACGCACTTGATCTCACAACCGAATCGCGCCCTTATCTGGCAGAGCTTCGAAAGGAGCTCGACCTCACAACGCATTTAGGAATTCTGGACGGCCCCTATGTCGTGTATGTTGAAAGAATATCCTTGTTTCCGCGCACACGCCTTTATACGCAGGTAGGCTATCGTTCCCCCGCCTATTGCTCATCTATGGGAAAATGCCTGCTGGCCTGTCTTTCCGGAGAACGTCTTGCTGACATTCTTGACCAATGTGCATTCGAGCCTTTTACAAAGAACACCTGTCACAGCAAACGTGATTTCCGCCAGCTTCTTCGGCAGGTCCGCCAGCAGGGATGGGCTATGGATAATGAAGAATATCAGCTGGGTCACTGCTGCATCGGAGCTCCGGTCTTTGACTATCGTGGTGATGCCGTGGCGGCGATCAGCGCAAGCGGAACCACCTCAGATATAAACAAAAATACCATTGAAAAGATAAAAAACGAAGTCATACGGACGGCAAGACAAATTTCAAAAAGAATGGGTTATGCGAATTAAAGGGTCATACCCGGCTGTCAGCAAAGCCGCCGGGTATGACCCTTTTGCGCAGGATAAACCTGCTTTGGATTTTTACGCCAATATATTTTTCAAAACAATCGTCTTTAGCTGTGTCACCTCATCAAAGGTAGAAGCTACACCTTCTCTGCCAAGACCGGAGTACTTATATCCGCCAAACGGCATTTCGAAGCTGCGGAAGAAGCTCGCTCCATTGATGACAGCTCCACCGCATTCCAGGGCGCTGGCGACTTTCCACGCCATCTTCATATCAGCAGTAAACACGCAGCCGCATAAGCCGAATTTGGATGCGTTCGCAATTTGGATAGCTTCCTCTGTCGTCTTAAAGGAAATAATCGGCACCACAGGACCAAAGATTTCCATATCACTGGCTACAGCTGCACTTGCCGGCACATCCCCAAGGACGGTTGCCTCGATAAAAGCTCCCTTGCGGCCGCCGCCCAGCAGAAGCTTTCCGCCCTCATCAAGAGTCTCCTTGATCTGGCGTTCCACCTCAATGGCAGCCTTTTCACTGATCAGACAGCCGAGCTCACTGGACTCATCCGACGGCATCCCCTGTTTCAGCTGCCGGATGCGCGCAATCGCCTTTTGCGTGAATTCCTCCTTGCGGCTTTCGTGGACAAGAAAGCGCTTGGAGGCGCAGCATACCTGTCCCGTATTGTACATGCGGCCCCAGATAAGCTCCTCAACCGCAAGATCTACATCGCCGTCCTCCAGCACGATAAAGGCATCGTTACCGCCGAGCTCAAGCGCGACATGTGCCAGATGATCCGCAGCATTATGCGCAGTCTCGATCCCCACAGAGGTTGAACCGGTAAAGGTAATCGCATGTACCTGCGGATTTCTGCAAAGCTCATTGCCGACGAGCGATCCGCGTCCCGTGACAATCTCAATCGCACCTTCCGTCACCCCCGCTTCCGCAAGCAATGCCGTGAGCATACAGAGGGTAAGCGGATTGTCCGTGGAAGGCTTGACTATGGCTGCATTGCCTGCCAGGAGCGCCGGTGCAACTTTCTGATCAAACAGGTCACAAGGAAAATTGAAAGGAATGACGCAGGCAACTACACCGATAGGCTCGCGCTGTGTTATAAGAATCGTGTGTTCCTGCCCTGCCTCCTGCCCTGCCGGCAATACATCTGCATAAAGATGCTTTGCCTTCTCACTGAATGCACGAAAGCTGACCGGAATATTTCCTATTTCAGCTCTCGCTTCACGTATAGGCTTGCCCGTCTCTGCAGAAAGAGTCTGCGCCAGTTTCTCCTTATCCCTTTCAACCAGCTCCAGGAATCTGTAAATGATATCCACACGCTGCGTTACCGGCACCCTGGCCCAGAGCTTCTGTCCCTTCACAGCCTCAGCAACCGCATGTTCAATATCTGCAGGCGTTGCTGCCGGTATCGTATCGATAACCGCTCCCGTCGCCGGATTGATTACTTCAATTGTTTTGCCATCGGCTGCACCAACGGCTTTCCCGCCAATCATCATCTTCATGATACTTTCCCTCCTAATTTCACTTTACTTTTCAAAGCCTGTAAAGGACAGCATGAGTCCGCCACAGGTATTGCGCCCATCTTCAACATAACCATACTCGCCAAAGGTGAATTCCGCAATAAACGGTACACCATCAGCTGCCCGAATCAGCTGTCCGGCAACCTCATCAATCCTGTCACCAATCCCCGCACGCCGGCCGCCGCAATGAACAAAATGGTATGCACCGGCGCCCGGCAGCTTTTCCTTAAGCTGTTCTGCCGTCTGCCCGGCAGAATCAATCAGCTCATCTACCGTAGCCTCCACGCGTATGACAGCTGTGCCTACGGCAAGATTATTGCCGACAGCGATGGAAAGATCCTCATTGCCGTTCATCGGATGACGGATAGCGGTCAGATCTCCCAGACGATCCTTCACGCCCAACGGAGATACAACCGATTTAGCGAGCAGGCTGCCACCCTTGAGCTCATTGACATCCATACCGCGCCAGCCGGCATATTTCTGAAGAGCAGGCTCGCCATCAATCTCTGCCAGTGTGCGCAGACCGTTGATCTTTGTGATAATTCCCATATCCCCGGTTTCACGATACGCGCCTGTATAGACATTTGCAATTCCCTTTTTCGTATAGAAAAAGGCCAGCACTACACCATCCGGGCAAACGCCCTTATCCGAATACAGCTGCCAATTGCCGGCAATCGTATTGTCTGCTGCACTGCCGCCGAACATGGGCACGCGTCCGATTACAGAGGTAATACCCTTCAAATATAGTTCCTCCTCTGCCGGAGAAGCCGCCATGTAAAAATAATCTGGCGGTGTCGTCTGTCCAGCTGCTTCCATGGCCTTCCATGCGGCTTTTTTTCCATCCTCAATGGCCGTTCCGCTGCCGCGTGCGACGGTTGTCGTCCCTACTATGAGATTCTCATCCGCGAGCGCCATAATACCGACGAAACCGTCCGGTCCTGTAACATAACCGGATGGTGTAATCACACCGGTGAACGATGTATTGCCAGCCACCGGCACCCCCGGCAGGGCGTCCTGTACCCCTGCCAGAAGATCATGCGTCGCATAATCACAGCTGCTGTACACAAATGCAAATTTGATACCACTCAGTCCCTGTGCCGCCTGCCCGGCCGCCTCAGTTCCTGCAGCTTTTGCTGATTTCCGGATACTCGTTCCCACATTTGCCTTAAACATCCATTTTCCCTCCTGTTGGTATTTTCAAAGAATTTAAATTCATGGCTTTATTATAAATCTTCATTTTACTTGAACAAGAGGCAGAGTCCATGATATGAAACACAGATTCCGCAATGCGGAATCTTGTAGTTTTTGGTACAGATACAGCCCCCTCTCACGCAAATAGTCTTATGGGGGGGACAGTTCATCAAGGGTTCCAGGCATTTTTTAGTTATGTAAGTGTCAAACTATGGATTCTTCCACTTTTTCCGACATATGTCAATCAAAATCTGTTCCACACAAACAAAACGGAAAAGCGCTCATGCAGCAAGCACTTTTCCGTTTTGCTTTATTTATGCTTCTGGAAAAATGACCACCAAAAGCATCTTGAAATTCTCCAGTCCATACACCGCATGCGGATGATTGGCCGGCATGACAATGGATTCACCTGACTTAAGCTCGAACTTCTTCCCATCGATCGTAATCTCACCCGTTCCATCAAGCGCTGTCACAAAAGCATCGCCCTTCGATTCATGTGTGCTGATGCCCTCGCCTTTGGCAAAAGCAAAAAGCGTAATGCCCACACCTGTATTCTGCACGAGCGTTTTGCTCACAACCTGCCCCTCGGTATAGGATACCGTATCTTTCAGTGCCAGCACTTCGCCTTTGGCAATATTTCTTAATATCTCTGACATCATCATCGCCCCTTTCGCTTATGTCTCTACTTTAACAAACTCCTGCAGCCAAAGCGGTAACAATGGTTACAAAAAAGGACTGCAAAATCTTGCAGTCCCCAAAAAAGAGTGGCTGGCTCTTTGTAAAGCCCATGATAACGTTTATTTCTTATCCTGTTTTTCGGAAGTCCTGACCAGATCCTGAACCGCTTTATGAAAAGCCGCTTCCTCCAGATTAATGGCACTCACGGAAAAATCATATGCACCGGCCGTCCAGTAGGCCGAATAATATTTCTCTCCAATCTTGCCCGAATGCAGGACAGTTTTTCCAGCCTTGCTTTCCTTCAGGAGCGCCGGATTACAGCCGCTGATATTATCGGTACCGACAGACTTCTGCAAAGCCGTACGTACGCTGAATTTCACGTCCTTTTGTGCCGTGTCCGCATAACGGATATCCGCTACCTTTTGATCCAAAATGTAACGTTCTACACACGCATAGCCAGATTTCTCGTTAAAGCCTAATGGCGCAAAGCCAAGCTGCTTCTTCACTTCCGGCAGGCTTTCACAGGCAACTGCCGAAACAGCATTCTTTGCACCGGAATCCCCTGGTTTCGCAGCCTTCTGTTCTGTCTTGCCAGCCTGATGCATATTTTCCTGCACAGACGCGGCTGGCGCTTTCACAGCAGCTGCATCTGTATTTTCTTCTTCTGCTGCCTGTTTTGCATCCGGCTTAGCTTCAGCTCTTTGCGTCTTTGCATTTTGTTCTGCAGCCGCAGCCGGTACCTCGGAGATTACTTTATCTGGAACAGCCGCTTCAAGCACTGAATTGTGCCCGCCCATGCTGCCCAGCAAAGCTGCAGCAAAGCCAATGGCCAACATTTTCTTACATTTCGTCTGATTGAATCTCGTCATAGAATCACTCCTAATTATTTTTTGCGAGTTCGCGACTTCTCACAAGAGTCATTCTACCACCCAATTCTGGAAACAATCTGAAAAAGGCCTGGCCCAGCGCAAAATTGAATCCTATTTCCCATAAAAAAAGCTGCCTGTCAGGCAGGCAGCTCCATTCATCCCTTATCCGAAACCGTATCGTATACGTCCTTGAGCAAAGTTTCCTTGCGCAGGCTCAGACAGGCGCATTGCCGGTCCATTGCATCGACTGAGCGGATAGTATCCAGAATAATTTCCCCGATCATCGGCGCATCATGATAAAAAATATCCTTCATCGTATCATGCGACCATTCCTGCTGAATACCCTCACCATAATTTACCACAAAATAGAGTCCCGCATAGCACGCACCGATTTCCCTCGCCAGATAAACCTCTGGCGCAATGCTCTGGCCGACAATATCCGCCTGTCCCTTCATCATGGCAATCTCTGCCGGGCTCTCGAAATGACGTCCATCCGTAACTGCATAAGTGCCGCGCGTAAAAACACGTCCGGAAAAGCGTTCCTTCGTCGAACGAATCAACGCCTCGCGCATCTCCGGACAAAGCGCATCACGCATGATGAGCAGATACCGCCCATCCAGCATGACATCCTTGCGCACGGAAAGATCCAGATAATCATCCGGAATCAGGAAGTCCCGTGGATCCAGCAAAGGATTGACCGTACCGACGCCTCCCTCGGAAATGATACGCTTTACGCCAGCCTCACGGAAGGTCCAGAAAACCTGACGGGAAGCATCCGAACGCGTGACGCCGCTGCGCCATCCATGCATGCGGCAGGTCAGTACGCGCTTTTCCCCTACGGAAAACAGCCGGAAAGCAGGGCTTTTGCCATACGGTGTGATAAAGTAAAGATTCTCTGCAAGGATCCTGACATCCTTGCTCACAGAATTCGCCGGGAAATTGCTGGAAAGCGTTCCCGAACCGCCAACCACCGCATAATCTGCCTGTGGTACTTCTTTTTCTATATTCTCCATTGCTCTGCCCCTCAATCGAATCGTTTGATGATATTGTATTCTGTATCGCGCTGCGCCGCCTGACGCCCGGCCCCCTGAATGAGTCCGACCATCTTGCGCACCGACATCTCATACGACGTGCCCGCCGCCCGCACAACATTTTCCTCCAGCATGATGCTGCCCAGATCATCCGCGCCGAAACCCAGCGTGAGCTGCCCGATACGTTCTCCCTGCGTGACCCAGGATCCCTGGATATGATGGATATTATCCAGATACAGCCGGGTCATGGCAAGTGTCTTCAGGTAATCCCAGGAAGAGGTCTTCTCGCCGCCCAGCTGCGTATTGCCCGGTTGAAAAGTCCAGGTAATAAAAGCCCGAAAACCGCCCGTCTTCTCCTGCAGACGCCGGATCTTCTCCATATGTCCGATGCGCTCTTCCATCGTCTCGCCCAGTCCGATGACCATCGTCGCCGTACTTTCCATACCGATGCTGTGCGCCGCCTCCATGACAGCAAGCCAGTCTGCCGTATTGATTTTCTTTTCGCTCACACGCGCACGTACACGGTCCGAAAGGATTTCTGCTCCTCCGCCCGGCAGGGAATCCAGGCCGGCAGCCTGCAGGCGCCTGAGTGTTTCCAGGACGGAAATGCCCTCCTGGCGTGCAAAATGCTGGATTTCTGTTGCTGTAAAGGAATGGATGGTAATCTCATACTTTTCCTTGATCAAACGCAGCATTTTCTCATAATAAGGAAGACCAAGATCCGGATACAGGCCG
Source organism: uncultured Selenomonadaceae bacterium (assembly GCA_964611665.1). Classification (GTDB taxonomy): domain Bacteria; phylum Bacillota; class Negativicutes; order Selenomonadales; family Selenomonadaceae; genus CAZTAP01. Next base: position 18,066 of record CAZTAP010000008.1, read on the forward strand.
CCCTGAATCATCACCTGTGTACCGCCGGCCTCCACGGTCTCCCTTACTTTCTCCAGGATATCCTCATACGTCAGCAGATAAGCATCCTTATGTTCCTTGCGGCGAAAGAATGCACAAAAGCGGCATTCATTGACACAGACATTCGTATAATTGATATTCCGGTCTACGATGAACGTCGTCGTATTGCCATAGCGGCGCAGTCGTTCTGCATCCGCCAGACGTCCCAAGGTAATCGGATCGCTGTGCTGCAAAAGCTCAACAGCCTCTTTTTCCGTCATCCGCATTTATTCCGCCTCCCTGATTGCATGATAAAACGTATCGCGTTCCACCGGCGTATAGCCGGCCTCTGTGATCAGCTCACGCAGCTTTGTACGCGTAATCCCCGTATTGGTCCTGGCACCAGCTGCATGGATGATTTTCTCCTCGCCGATCGTACCATCCAGATCATCTGCGCCAAAACCAAGAGCAAGCTGTGCCACCGGCATCGTAAGCATGATCCAGAATGCTTTGATATGCTCAACATTATCCAGGATGAGGCGGGAAAGCGCCATCATCTTCATATCTTCCCAGGCTCCCACGCGCTTAAGGCTGGAAAGCCCTGTATTCTCCGGATGGAAAGGAAACGAAACAAACGCCTGGAAGCCGCCGGTTTCATCCTGGATGTCACGCAGCGTAATCAGATGCTGCAGACGCTCTTCGATGGTTTCCACATGCCCGTACATCATCGTAGCATTCGTACGGATGCCAAGCCGGTGAGCTGTCTTCATCGTCTCGATCCATTCCGCAGCCGTTGCCTTTTTCGGACAAATAATTTTTCTTACACGGTCTGAGAGAATCTCCGCCCCGCCTCCCGGCAGCGAGCTCAGTCCGGCTTCCTTGAGGATGCTCAGCACCTCACGGACAGACCTGCCTGTCAGCTGAGCAAAATGCACAATTTCCACCGGTGTGAAGGCTTTGATATCCACGTCAGGCAAAGCCTCCTTTACCTGACGGATGATTTGCAGATAATAAGAAAAGTCCTTGGTGGGATGCAAGGCACTTACAATATGGATTTCGCCAAGATTCCGGACGGTCTTCGCTTCCTCCAGAATCCTCGCAATCTCCTCCGTTTCCAATACATAGCCGCGTGCATCTCCCTCTTCACATTGGAATGCACAGAGAGGGCAGCCTGACGTGCAGATATTCGTCAAATTGATATGGCGGTTCACATTATAGAATACCTGCCGGCCGCTTTTCCGTTCCTTCGCTGCACGTGCCCAGTCCGCAAGCGCCGGAAGATCATTATCCTCATAAAGTGCAAGTGCATCCTGCAGGGTAAGACGTTCGCCCTTCTCCGCCTTACGGCGGGCTGTTTCGATTGCTGTCATAGCCTGATCCCCTTTATTTTAAAATCCGCAGAATATTGAAGTTGCAGTCACAGGCCGCTGGTATGCGGCCAGCCTCTCGTATGGTCCGGATGATGCGTTCCTCCGTCAGCATTGACGGACTCTTTGCCCCGGCCGCATGCAGAATGATTTCCTTATGCACCGTACCGTCAATATCATTCGCACCAAACCCAAGAGCAAGCTGTGCCACAGGAAGAGTAAGCATGACCCAGTAAGCCTTAAGATTATCAAAATTGTCCAGCATAAGGCGGGAAACCGCCATGGTCCGAAGATCATCCCAGAGCGATGTCTGCTCGATTTCCTCCTCCAGCTCTGTGTTCTTTGGCAGGAACGGGAAGCAGATGAAGGTCTGGAAGCCATGCGTTTCATCCTGCAATGTCCTGAGCTTCAGCAGATGCTCTACACGCTCCTCTGTCGTCTCAATATGCCCATAAAGCATGCTCGCATTCGATTTGATGCCCAGAAGGTGCGCCGTACGCGCAACATCAAGCCACTCGGCAGCCGTTGCCTTCTTCGGACAAAGTTCCGCGCGCACACGATCGGACAGAATCTCCGCCCCGCCTCCGGCAATCGCCTGCAGCCCTGCTTCTTTGAGCTTCACGAGCACATCATGGATGGACAGGCCGGAAATCTTGGCAAAATGCGTGATCTCCACCCCGGTAAACCCTTTGAGATAAAGCTTTGGAAACTCCTCATGCAGCGCCTGCAGGATACCGAGATAGTCCTCAAACGACCAGGTCGGATGCAGGCCGCTTACCACATGCAGTCCCGCCAGATTCGGATCTCGGCTGGCTTCGCGCACGAGGTTCAGTGCCTGCTCCTTGCTCATTGCATAGGCTCCCGGACTGTTCTCATCCCGTCCAAACGCACAGAATTTGCAGCGTGACTCACAAATATTCGTAAGGTTGACATGACAGTTCACATTATAATAAACAATATCCCCGCATTTTTCTCGCCGCACCTTATCCGCCATGGCACCAAGCCAGGCCAGATCCGGACACTGAAAAAGACGGATTCCATCTTCACGCGAAAGCCTTTTTCCCTGCAGGATTTTCTTTTCTATATCTCCATATTCTTCTGAACAAAGCACGATGATTCCTCCAAGCAAATACAATATACCGTATACATACAGCCACATAGATTTCATTATAGCATATTTAGCGCACACCAAAAAGACAGCTGTCGAAAATAGCACAGCTGTCTTTCATACGAACCAATCATGTTACAGTCAATCAGAAAAAGAACTCCAGACGCCCAAAGAGCTTTGATGCATTTGTATCTGCTTCAATATCCTTGCCCGTGAAATACACGGCTTTTGCCAGGATATTCTTCAACGGCACATACTGTAAACCAAGTTCCCAGCCTTTCTGCCCAACGCTTATCCCATCATAGGTCGGCTTGATCACAGCAATATCGCCAAGGCTGCGATAAGCAACATAGGCCCCGAAAGAGCCCTTATTCGCCGGCACCGCCTGCTTATAGTCGGCTTCGATGCTCCAGGCCCTGCGCAGTTCGCTCAGTGTATGCCCTGCAGTATCATGCGAATAAGTAGTATAGATGGATGCCGTCGGCGTAAATCTCCAGCCCATGCCTACCTGCCAGATTTTTGCTGCATCATCGTTCACGGTTGAATAATAATGGTACAATTTCGAATTTCCTAGGAAATGATAGGCTGCACCCGCGGTGAACTTTCCGCCATTATCGTAGTTTACCTCGATGGAGCGATAGTCCCCCGTCGTAGCGAACTCAGACTGATCCTGATTGTAACGCGCTGCCGTCAGTGTCGTCTGCAGGCTCTTGCCAAATGTAACCTGCGCACCGGACATCGAAGTATCCAGGATCATGCCATGGTCAGCACGGCTGAAATACGGTATCTTGCCAAGATTGACCTGGAAATTGTTATATTTGCCTTCAACCCATGCCCGATCCACTGTCGCCGAAGTAGAGTTGCTGGATTTGTCCATATCGATCGTATAATCGATCCGGGCTTTTGCTGTCCAATGCTCATTGATCACAGCAGATGGCTCCAACCGCAAAAGCGTCTCATTCACATTTGTCTTCGCTTTATCCTGGTGCCGGCTGCTGCTGTAGGTATAGCGTGCCTCGCCGGTAAAGCGTACATTATCCGTCTTCTTCTCCAGATTCGCCACGCGTACGCCAAGATTGTTCAACTCATCTGAAAACTCTGCTGCGAGCTTGTCAATCGCCGCTTTATCTGCTGCCGAAGCACGATCCTCACGAGCCATTGCCTTAGCAACCATCTGTGCCATTTCGTAACGCGTAATGGAATGTTCTCCCCGGAAGGTATCATCGCCATAGCCCTCCAGTACCCCATCCTTTGCCAGCTGGCTGACTGCATCATATGCCCAATGATCTGCCGGTACATCAGCAAACGGATTTGCCGCAGCAAATCCGACGGTACTTATACCACTTACCAATAACATACTCAGTGCGGATATCATCGTTTTCTTCATCATATGACCCCCCTGTTCGAATTCTAATCTTATTTTAATCCCAAAAACAGCTTAAGTCTACTATTTTTTGCAAATTTTCTTTAAATTTCCAGAAAAAACAAAGACGTGCTGCAAATCTACAGCACGCCTTTGTTCTTCTAGCAAACGATCTTATTTTCCTGCCAGCTTTTTATAGCCATCCAGTCTGTTCTTTGCATCGTTTTCAGTCTTCTGGAAGAGTGCATCTGCCGTTTCCGGGAATGCCTTCTTAAGAGAAGCATAACGAACCTCGCCCTGGATGAAGTCCTGGAACTTCGCATAATCCGGTTCCTTGGAATCAAGCATGAACGGATTCTTGTCAGAACCAACAAGCTGCGGGTTATAGCGGTAGTTAGCCCAATAACCGCACTCAACAGCACGCTGGCCTTCCATCTGGCTCTTGCCCATACCAATGCGGATACCATGGTTAATACATGGCGAATACGCAATGATGAGGGATGGTCCCGGATAAGCCTCAGCCTCAGCAATTGCTTTCAGCGTCTGGTTCTTATCTGCACCCATGCAGATCTGGGCAACATACACATAGCCATAGCTCATTGCCATCATGCCAAGATCCTTTTTCTTCGTCTTCTTGCCTGTTGCAGCAAACTGTGCAATCGCAGCTGCCGGCGTAGACTTGGAAGCCTGGCCGCCCGTGTTGGAATAAACCTCTGTATCAAATACAAAGATGTTAACATCCTCACCAGATGCAAGTACATGGTCAACGCCGCCGTAGCCGATATCATAAGCCCAGCCATCGCCGCCAAAGATCCACTGCGAACGCTTAACAAAGTAATCCTTGTTGCTGTAAATCTTGTTCAAAAGCTCATCTGAGCCTTTTTCTGCTTCAAGAAGTGCTGCGAGCTTATCTGCGCGGTCACGCGTACCTTCACCCTTCAGGATATTCTCCTTCCAGTCTTTCAGTGCGGCCTGCAGTTCTGCACTGCCCTTGCCAGCCTCGATAGCTGCGTCGACATCTGCTGCAAGCGCATCGCGTACAGCCTTCGTGCCCAGGAACATGCCCAGACCAAACTCCGCATTATCTTCAAACAGGGAGTTAGCCCATGCCGGGCCATGGCCCTTTTCATTCTTCGTGTACGGCATAGCCGGTGCGCTGCCGCCCCAGATTGAAGAACAGCCCGTAGCATTTGCTACCATCATGCGATCGCCGAAGAGCTGTGTGATGAGCTTTGCATACGGAGTCTCGCCGCAGCCTGCGCATGCGCCGGAGAATTCAAAGAGTGGTTTCTCAAACTGGCTGCCGACAACGGTTTCCTTCTTCATCGGATTCTTCTTCGGTGCAACCTTGGCTGCATCGACACCATAATCGAAATAAGCCTGTTTTGCAAGCTGCGCATCATCCAACGGCTTCATCTCAAGTGCATCCTTCGGGCAAACCTGTGCGCAGTTGCCGCAGCCCAGGCAGTCTTTCGTGGATACCGTAATGGCGAACTGCATGCCCTTAGCAACCTTGGAATCAAATGACTCCATGCCGGCCGGAGCAGCCGCCTTCTCTTCCGAAGTCATCAATACCGGACGGATTGCTGCATGCGGGCAAACAAAAGAGCACTGGTTGCAGGCAATGCATTTATCCTTCTGCCATTCCGGAACGTTGATTGCCGTACCGCGTTTTTCATAAGCAGCACCGCCAACCGGGAAAGTACCATCTTCCATACCATTTGCAAACTTGCTGACTGGAAGTTTTTCACCTTCCTGACGGTTCATGACATCCTGGATTTCCGTAACAAATGCCGGAGCATCGCTCTTTGCCGGAGCATCTTCCCGGGCATCTGCCCATTCTGCCGGAACCGTAACCTTGTGCAGGCCGCTGAGGCCGCCATCGATTGCGCCATTGTTCATGTCAACGACCTTCTGGCCTTTTTTGCCATAAGACGTAACGACTGCATCCTTAAGGTAGCCTACTGCAGTATCGATTGGAATGATGTTCGCAATCTTGAAGAATGCGGACTGCATAACCATGTTGAAGCGTCCGCCAAGGCCAAGGCCCTTCGCGATATTCACTGCATTGACCGTGTAGAACTCAATATTGTTCTGTGCAATATAGCGTTTCATAGCCGCAGGCAGATGCTTCGTAAGATCCTCATCCGACCAGACTGTATTCAGAAGGAACTTACCATTCTTTTTGAGGCCTGCAAGCAAATCATATTTATAAACATAGGACTGCTGAGAGCAGGAAATGAAATCTGCTTTATTGATAAGATACGGTGAAGTGATCGGCAGTTTGCCGAAGCGCAGATGCGACATCGTGATACCGCCTGACTTCTTGGAGTCATAAGCAAAATATGCCTGTGCATACATGTCCGTCTTATCACCGATGATCTTGATTGCACTCTTATTCGCACCGACCGTACCATCAGAGCCAAGGCCCCAGAACTTGCAAGCCGTCGTACCTTCCGGTGTCATATCAACATCTTCCGGATATGCCTTCAGTGAAGTACTCGTTACATCGTCTTCAATGCCCATCGTAAAGCCGTTCTTCGGAGCATCCTGTTTGAGCTCTTCATAGACTGCGAGAAGCTGATCCGGTGTAACATCCTTGCCGCCGAGACCATAACGGCCGCCAACGATAACAGGATTCATATCCGAAGCATAATATGCTGCCTTTACATCAAGATAGAGCGGCTCGCCAAGTGCGCCCGGCTCTTTTGTACGGTCGAGAACAGCAACCTTCTTGACCGTCGTCGGCAGATACTTGAAGAAATGTTCAATGGAGAACGGACGATAAAGATGTACGGAAAGAAGACCGACTTTCTCGCCTTTTTTGTTTAAATAATCTACAGCCTCTGCAGCCGTCTGGCAGACAGAACCCATCGCAATGATGATGCGGTCTGCATCCTTTGCGCCATAATAATCAAAGAGATGATGCTCGCGGCCAGTGATCTTGCCAAGCTCAGCCATAGCCTCTTCAACAAGCTCCGGCAGTGCTTCATAATAATTATTGACTGCTTCGCGTTCCTGGAAATAAATATCCGGATTCTGAGCCGTACCCCGAATAACCGGATGATCCGGATTCAGTGCACGACGGCGGAATGCCTCAACTGCATCCCAGTCAAGGATCTTGCCAAGGTCTGCATAATCAATGGTTTCGATCTTCTGGATTTCATGGGAAGTACGGAAACCGTCAAAGAAGTTGATGAAAGGAACTCTGCCTTTGATTGCGACAAGATGCGCAACAGCGGAAAGATCCATGACTTCCTGGACACTGTTCTCAGCAAGCATTGCACAGCCAGCCTGACGAGCTGCCATAACATCCTGCTGATCGCCAAAGATATTCAAGGAAGATGTCGCAAGTGCACGCGCACTTACATGGAACACTCCCGGAAGGAGTTCGCCCGAAATCTTATAGAGATTCGGGATCATCAGCAGGAAGCCCTGTGATGCCGTATATGTCGTAGTGAGAGCGCCGGCCTGAAGAGAACCATGTACAGCACCTGCTGCACCTGCCTCAGACTGCAGTTCGATCACGCGAACCTTTTGACCGAAAAGATTCTTTGCCCCTTTAGCAGCCATATCATCTACATGTTCTGCCATCGGCGAGGACGGTGTAATCGGATAAATTGCAGCAACATCCGTAAAAGCATACGAAATGTAGGCAGCAGCCGTATTGCCATCCATTGTTTTCATTTTTTTGCTCATGTTTTGTATTGCTCCCCTCTTATATAGACTACTCTGGAAGATGCCAGGACCATCCGCAAGCAGCTTTTTTGGAAAAGTCCTATGCTTATATTGCATAATTATAAATTTAGTCTGAATGTTTATGCAATTAATGTATTTTCTGGAAATCCCAGCACTTCAACACAAGCTTATTATACACCGTCAGAAAACGATTGTAAATACGAAACAATCCCCCAAAGGAAAAAAGAAGCTTGCGCTTTTTTTCACGCAAGCTTCTTTTAATATAAATCATTAATCGTACCATAAGCTGTATACAAAGAATTTTTATACAACGGCCTCAATAGCGACTATTTTTTATTGATTGTTATTATTTTCACGACTATGAGAATATCCATAACCAAGATAAATAACAACACCAAGCACACTCCATACAAGGAATCTGTACCAAGTCATAACAGAAAGGTTATACATAATATAACCGCAGCTTAATACTGCCAGGGTACCGATCAAATAAATTGCAGGACAGCGAAATGGTCTTCTCGCCTCAGGTTCCCGTTTACGCATGATCATAACTCCAATTGATGAAATAATAAACGCAAACAATGTTCCTATGCTGCACATCTCTGCAACAATATTGATTGGTGTAAAGCCGCTGATCAGCGCTACCGTGACGCCCACGACCAAAGTAATGCGGTGCGGCGTAGCATAACGCGGATGGATCTTGCATACGGACTCCGGAATAAGCCCGTCACGCGACATGGAAAAAAAGGCTCTGGTCTGTGCATACATCATGACGAGCAATACTGTCGTCAGACCCGCAATAGCCCCTGTACCGACGACTGCCGAACCGAAATGATAGCCAAGCGTACGCAGTACATAAGCTACCGGCTCTGCATTGTCAAGCTGATCATACGGAACATTCCCCGTCATGACGCCGGTCACCGCAATATAAAGGAGTGTACAGATAATGAGTGAGCCTATGATGCCGATTGGCATATCCCTTGCCGGATTCTTTGTTTCTTCTGCCGCTGTCGATATAGCATCAAACCCAAGATATGCAAAAAAGATGACCGCGGCTCCCGCGGATACCCCGGCAAAGCCGAACGGCATGAACGGTTCCCAGTTCATCGTATCGACGGAAGGCCCCGCAATCAGCAGGAAGATAAAGATTGCAACAAGTTTGACCGCTACAAGAATCTTATTGACCGTAATGCTTTCATGTACCCCCATAATCAGCAAATAAGTCAGGAACAACGTGATAAGCACAGCTGGCAGGTTCACGATACCGCCATCTGCCGGTACAGTCGTCCAGGTTTTCGAAAGCTCTATGCCGCCTGATTTCAAAAGACCGACAATATAGGCTGACCATCCTCCGGCTACCGCACTTGCACCGACCGTGTACTCCAGCACGATGTTCCAGCCCACAAGCCAGGCCAGGAACTCACCTACTGAAGTATACGCATAGGCATACGAGCTGCCGGCTACCGGCACCATGGCAGCAAGCTCCGAATAAGCCAGGCTTACAAAAGCACAGGTAATGCTCGCAATGACAAAGGAAAGCATAAGTGCAGGTCCCGCATATTTTGCGGCTGCAACCCCTGTGAGGACAAATATCCCCGTACCAACGATTACACCTACGCCGAGCATGATGACATCCAGCGGCCCCATCGTACGTTTCAAATGTGATTTTTCAGCATCCAGCTGATATTCTGCGATGCTTTTCTTACGAAAAAGATCCAATATGACTCTTCCTTTCCAAATAGATTTCCAACTCTGACGTTTATAGATTATAGCATAGTTTGAGGCTATATGACCATCTCTTTGTGTAAATTTGTATATCCGTTCCCACAAAAAAACCGTGTACCAGCTGAAAGCTCAGCTGTACACGGTTCGTTTCTGATGTTCTTATTGCAGCATACTCAGCGCGGCCTCCCGGCTATGCATGTTAAGCTTCGAAGCAAACAAGGCAAAAGCATTCTGCGTCTGTGCCGACTTCAGGTTTGTAACTTCCTTTGCAATATCCGTATCGCCCATCGTCGATGCGGCAGAGGTAAGATTTTCTGCTGTCGTCGTGGAATTCGCAGCGGAATAGGTGAGATTCTGCTGTGCTGCCCCCAGAGATGTCGCTGCAGAAAGCGCCGTATCATAAGCATTCGATACTGTATCAAGCGCTTTTTGGATTCCGTCCGTCGAGGAAAGATCCAGCGTAGACTTCCCATTCTTATCCGTCAGTCCCAAAGCCTGCGATGTGAGATTCGGCATAGCAACAGAAGCATATCCGCCGCTGCCATTGGAAACAGTTGTGCTTTGCGTACCATCAAGCAGAGACTTTCCATTGAACTGGACAGCAGAGCCCAGTGCATCTACCTGCGAAATGGAATCACTGATTTCTTTATTTACCTGCTGGAAACGACTCGAACCCGTCGGCGAATTCAATAAATCCGTCAGGGAGGAACGCATATTATCCAGCACGGACATTGTTGAAGTCACACCATCTGCTGCAGTGGAAAGCATTGCACTGGAATTCTGCGCATTGCTCGTCTGCGTCGCCGCTGTATCAATATTGGAATACATACGTGCAAGAATAGAATATGCCGCCGCCCCATCCGATGGAGAATTATACTGCGAACCTGTAGCTATCCGTTTAATACTCGTACTGATCGCATTTTGTGTACTATTTACAGCCTGGTTATAATTATTGATTGAAATTGTCATGGAAAACGCCCCCTTCTTCCTTACCAGGACATATAACCAATGGAAAATAACTCCATATCAAACAAAAGACCTATTGCTCTCTTTCTATTATATAAAAAAACCATTGCTTCCGCAATGGCTTTTTTTATTTTCTATCCAAAA
>CAZTAP010000009.1:0-27755 GCA_964611665.1 uncultured Selenomonadaceae bacterium
CACTCTGTATTTTTTTTGCAAAGGAGTCTTGACTTTACGCCTTTTTATGAATAAAATAAAGGATGTATTTATTTTAGATACAAATGTCTTTATTAAAAATACTGAAGGTGTGAGAAGAATGAGTTTGTCTAAATTGGGATTACTACCGCGTTTGCTCATTGGTATTATTGCTGGTATGTTTCTTGGCTCGCTGGGCTCTGTAGCAGGTATCGGTGATTCTCTGGGGTTTGTGATTATGGTTCGTGCATTTTCGACGTTTACGTCACTATTCAGCATGTTCCTTTCGTTTATTATTCCGCTTTTGATCATTTCGTTTGTTGCGGTCGGCATGGCTGATCTTGGCAAGCGAGCGAATAAGCTGTTTGGCATCACGCTCGGTCTGGCGTATCTGTCAACGGTCATTGCAGGCTTTTCGGCGTATTTCCTCGGTGCGGCAATCCTGCCGGGCACGATTGAAAGCATTGCGGGCAAGGCAGCTGCCGGAGCAGCGTTTGATCCGTTCATTACGATCAAAGTGGCACCGGTCTGCGATGTCATGACGGCCCTGGTACTTTCTTTCGTACTTGGCATCGGTATGGCGAATGGCAAGGGAACTGCGATGCTGGGCTTTTTCCGCGAAATGCAGGAAATCGTGGCCAAGGTTCTCGTGAAAGTGGTCATTCCGCTTATTCCAATCCACGTTGGCGGCCTGTTCTGCAAGCTTGGTGCACAGGGTGAGCTGGTAGCTACAGCAAAGATCTTTATTTCTTTGTATGTCTGCATCCTGGCTTTTCAGCTCATTTATCTGGTCTTCCAATTCGGGGCGTCCAGTCTCATCTGCGGCAAGAACAATTATAAGTACATCAAAAATATCCTGCCGGCTTATTTCACGGCAGTTGGCACTCAGTCTTCGGCTTCCACGATTCCGGTCAATCTTGAGGCTGCAAAGAAGAATGGCATCAAGGCGGAAATCGCAGACTTTTGTATTCCGCTTTGTGCGACAATCCATCTGGCAGGCGATACGATCTGTCTGGTGCTCGGTTCCATGGGCATTATGATGGCCATGGGCATGGATGTGAATCTCACGCTCTTTACCCCGTTCATTTTCATGCTGGGCATCACGATGGTTGCAGCACCGGGAGTTCCGGGCGGCGGTGTCATGGCGGCACTGGGCATCATCACCTCGATGCTGGGCTTCACGGAGCCGATGCAGCAGCTGATCATCTCGCTGCATTTCTCCCAGGACAGCTTCGGTACAGCTACGAATGTAACGGGTGATCAGGCACTTACCATGATTGTTGACAAGTTCGATGGTGAGTCAGTTTCTGAAGCAGAAACTGAGGAAGATGCTCAGGAAATTACTGATTAAGAGAATGAATTTACGAAGGCTGCTGCACAATCTTGTGCGGCAGTCTTTTTCTTTTGGGGATGTCTTCCCATATATAGAGCTTTGCGTTATAATAAGTCTATAGTATGTACGTTCGATAGAATCTGGAGGCGATGCCCATGGCGATGGTGCCGAAGTTGAATACGATGCAGTTTGATAAAGAAACTCCCTTTGAGGTCGTGGCACCTTTTGAGCCGATGGGCGATCAGCCCAAGGCTATCGAGGATCTGGCAGCCGGTGTGCAGAACGGGCAGCAGGCGCAGGTGCTTCTGGGGGCCACGGGAACCGGCAAGACCTTTACGATTGCGAAGGTCATCGAGAAGGTGCAGAAACCCACGCTGGTCATTGCGCATAACAAGACTCTTGCGGCACAGCTGGCAAGTGAGTTCAAGGCCTTCTTTCCGAAGAACTATGTGGGCTATTTCGTGAGTTATTATGATTATTATCAGCCGGAGGCGTATATTGCGCAGACGGATACGTATATCGAGAAGGATGCTTCTATCAATGATGAGATCGATGAGCTCAGGCATTCTGCGACCTGTTCGCTTTTTGAGCGCAGGGATGTCATCATTGTTGCGAGTGTTTCCTGTATTTACGGCCTGGGATCGCCGGAGAGCTATCACGAAATGGTCCTGTCTCTGCACAAGGGGCAGGAGGTGGACCGTGATGCGATTCTCCGGAAGCTTGTCGCCATCCAGTATGAGCGCAACGACATTGCCTTTGAACGCGGCAAGTTCCGGGTAAGAGGGGATATTATCGAGATTTTTCCGGCTGGCTATAATAATCGTGGTGTGCGCATTGAGCTCTTTGGCGATGAAATCGACCGCATCGTGGAGTTTGATACGGTCAGCGGTGAGATTTTCGGCGAACGCACGCATTCGATGATTTTCCCGGCGTCCCATTATGTTACGAAGCGTGAAGATATGGAGCTTGCGATGCAGACCATAGAGGATGAGCTCACACAGCAGGTGAAGTTCTTCACGTCAGAGGGGAAGCTGCTGGAGGCACAGCGCATCCAGCAGCGTACGAATTATGATCTGGAAATGATGCAGGAAATGGGCTATTGTTCAGGTATCGAGAACTATTCCCGCCATCTCACGCACAGGAAGACAGGGGAGTCGCCGTATACGCTGCTGGATTATTTTCCAGAGGATTTTCTCATTGTCATGGATGAATCACATGTCACTCTGCCGCAGCTCAAGGCCATGTATGCGGGTGACCGGTCACGCAAGATATCGCTTGTCGACAATGGCTTCCGGCTGCCCTCAGCCTTTGATAACCGGCCGCTGACCTATGAGGAATTCCAGCAGCGGATCAATCAGATCATCTATGTATCTGCGACACCGGCACAGCGCGAGCTTGAGCAGGCGCAGCAGGTCGTGCAGCAGATCATCCGGCCGACAGGGCTGCTGGACCCGGTCATTGAGATTCGCGCTTTGGAGGGACAGATGGATGACCTGCTCGGTGAGATACGTCTGCGCGCAGAAAAAAATGAGCGCGTGCTCGTCACTACGCTTACGAAGAAGATGGCAGAGAATCTTACGGATTATCTGAAGGAAATGGGAGTACGCGTGCGCTATCTGCATTCGGATATTGCGACCATTGAACGCGCGGAGATTATCCGCGATCTTCGCGCTGGGAAATTCGATGTGCTCGTCGGCATCAACCTTTTGCGTGAAGGGCTTGATATGCCGGAGGTTTCGCTCGTGGCTATCCTCGATGCGGATAAAGAAGGCTTTCTGCGTTCGGATACTTCGCTGATTCAGACCATCGGCCGTGCTGCGCGCAATGTGAATGGGCGTGTCATCATGTATGCAGACCGCATTACAGATTCCATGCAGCGGGCCATCACGGAGACCGAACGACGCCGCACGGTGCAGGCGGCTTACAATGAGGAGCACCATATCACGCCGAAGACCATCGTGAAGCCGGTCGTGCAGCTCATCGAGACAACGCTGGTTGCGGAGTCGTCTGCAGGCTATGGGGATGATGAGGGGCGGAAGAAAAAGAAGAAGCTCACGAAGAAGGAGAAGGAAGCACTTTTGAAGACGCTCATCCATGAGATGCAGCAGGCTTCGCGCGGCCTGGAGTTCGAGCGCGCTGCCGAGCTCCGGGATATGATCATCGAGCTGGAGGGAAGTATGCCGGCAGCGGCTAAAAAGAAGCATTAAGAAAACGCTGATTAATCCGGCAGCCCATCTTGCCGCATCTGATTTGTCCCCTCGTTGTCGACAAATCCTCGACATAGCACCGCTATGACTGCGGTTTGTCTCCTAGAGGGATACAAATCATCTGCGGCAATCTGAACCGCCATATTAATCAGTGTTTCCTTAAGAAAACGCCATTGTTCAGGGTTTCGTATTGCGAAATCCTGAACAATGGCGTTATAATAGATTAAAAGTCAACAAATAATAGTTATTGATAAATAGGTGGGTGAAACATGGAGAATTGTATAAAAATCAAGGGTGCCAGGGCGCATAATCTGAAAAATATCGATGTCGAGATTCCACGTGACAAGCTGGTTGTCGTTACCGGACTTTCTGGTTCGGGCAAATCTTCGCTGGCATTCGATACCATCTATGCGGAGGGGCAGCGCCGCTATGTGGAATCGCTGTCTTCTTATGCAAGGCAGTTCCTGGGCCAGATGGACAAACCGGATGTCGACTATATCGAGGGGCTTTCCCCGGCCATTTCCATCGACCAGAAAACAACGAGCCGCAATCCGCGTTCTACGGTCGGTACAGTCACAGAAATCTACGATTATCTGCGTCTGATGTTCGCACGTGCCGGTCAGCCGCACTGTCCGAAATGCGGCAAACCCATCGCACAGCAGACCATAGACCAGATGATGGATCAGCTCACGACACTGCCGGAGCGCACGAAGCTCCTTGTCATGGCGCAGGTCATCCGCGGCAAGAAGGGCGAGCACCGCAAGGTAATCGAGCATATCCGGCGCGAGGGCTATGTGCGCGTGCGTGTGGATGGTGAAGTCTATGATGTCAATGAGGAAATCAATCTGGAGAAGAATAAGAAGCATACCATTGAGGTCGTTGTGGATCGTCTGGTTGTGCGGGAAGGCATCGAACAGCGCCTGGCGGATTCGCTGGAGACTGCGCTTAAGATGGGCGATGGCGTTGTCTATGTGCAGATCGTGGACGGCGAACTGCTGATGTTCAGTGAGAACTTTGCCTGTGTGGACTGCGGCATCAGTCTGCCGGAGATTGCGCCGCGCATGTTTTCGTTCAACAATCCTTATGGTGCATGCCCTGCCTGCAGCGGACTGGGCAGCAATATGGAATTCGACCTTGATCTGGTATTGCCAAATCCGGAACTGAGTTTTGCCGAGGGAGTTTTTGCACCGCTTTCCAAAAATCTCAATACGTATGCGATGTGTCAGATTGATGCTGTGCTGCGCCGTTATGGCTATACCGTCGACTCACCCTGGAAGGACGTTGACAAAAAGGTGCAGCAGATCCTGCTCTATGGCTCCGGAGAAGAGAAGTACGACTATGGCTACGAGAATATGTATGGCGAATACAAGGAGTACCATTCAGGCTTTGAGGGTGTCATGCCGATGCTCGCGCGCCGTTATCGTGAGTCGGATTCTGATGCAATGCGCGAGGACTATGAGAACTATATGACGATTACGCCATGTCCTGTCTGCCATGGTGCAAGGCTTAAGCCGGAGGTCTTGTCGGTAAAGATTGGCGGCAAGAGCATCTATGAGGTCACGGAAATGACCATCCGCGAATGCGATGCGTTTTTTGCATCACTTCAGCTGACGGAAAGACAGCAGCGGATTGCCGCGCAGATCCTGAAGGAGATCCATGCGCGCCTTGGCTTTCTGCTCAATGTGGGACTCGATTATCTCACGCTTTCCCGTGCGGCTGGTACGTTGTCCGGCGGTGAAGCGCAGCGCATACGCCTCGCGACGCAGATCGGATCCGGACTTGTCGGAGTGCTGTATATCCTGGATGAGCCGAGCATTGGCCTGCATCAGCGCGATAACAACCGCTTGCTGGCCGCACTCAAGCATCTGCGGGATCTTGGCAATACGCTTATTGTGGTCGAGCATGATGAGGATACGATGTATGCAGCGGACCATATCATCGATATTGGTCCGGGGGCTGGTGAGCATGGCGGACGCATCGTAGCCGAGGGAACGGCAGAGGAAATCAAGAAAATACCAGAATCTGTGACAGGGCAGTATCTGAGCCGTGAGAAATATATTCCGGTGCCTGCAAAGCGCCGTGCGGGCAATGGGAAATTCATCGAAATCGTTGGCGCGGCAGAGAATAATCTCAAAAATCTGCGCGTGAAATCTCCGCTGGGAGTGCTTACGCTTGTTACGGGCGTGTCTGGCTCGGGCAAGAGCACGCTGGTCAATGAAATCCTCTACAAGGGCATTGCTTCCCGGCTTTACCGGGCCAAAGGCAAGCCGGGAAGACACAAGAAAATCCTTGGTCTGGAAAATATCGATAAGATCATCGATATCGATCAGGCGCCGATTGGCCGCACGCCACGCTCGAATCCGGCCACCTATACGGGGCTTTTTGATACGATCCGTGAACTGTTCAGCCAGACAGCGGAGGCGAAGATGCGCGGCTACAAGGCAGGACGTTTCAGCTTCAATGTCAAGGGCGGCCGCTGTGAGGCCTGTCATGGAGATGGAATCATCAAGATCGAAATGCATTTCCTGCCGGATGTCTATGTGCCCTGCGAGGTCTGCAAGGGGGCGCGTTACAACCGGGAGACGCTTGAGGTCAAATACAAGGGCAGGACGATTGCGGATGTGCTCGATATGGTCGTAGATGAGGCCGTGGAGTTTTTTCAGAATGTGCCGAAGATCGAGCGCAAGCTCAAGGTCATCCAGGATGTCGGACTGGGCTACATCAAGCTGGGACAGCCGGCAACAACACTTTCCGGCGGAGAGGCGCAGCGGGTGAAGCTTGCAACGGAGCTCGCAAGGCGCTCGACGGGCAAGACGCTGTATATTCTCGATGAGCCGACAACAGGCCTGCATACGGCAGATATCCATAAGCTGCTGGGGATTCTGCACCGTCTCGTTGATGGCGGTGACACCGTTGTGGTCATTGAGCATAATCTCGATGTAATCAAGACAGCCGATCATATCATCGATCTTGGACCAGAGGGCGGTGACAAGGGCGGCACGATTGTTGCGGAAGGCAGACCGGAGGATATTGTAAAAGTCGAGGCATCCTATACGGGCAAGTTCCTGAAGCCGCTGCTGGAAGAAAAATTTTAGCGCAGAGAAAAAGCACCGGAAAGGTGCTTTTTTATCCAGCTGCAAAAGCAGGACTTCTTCCTTTTGCGGAGTATATATTCTACGAGGTGAATTACGATGGTAAAGGGACTGCGGAAGATGATCTTCTGCGCAGGAATTATTTGTTTGTTGTTTGTGCAGCTTCCAGCTGCGTATGCAGCAAAAGAAGCAGATGGCGTGCACATCACGATTTTCCATACAAATGATATGCATGCACGTGTACAGGCTGGGGATGATTATGGCAAGTCGATGGGCCTTGCTCAGATTGCAGCCGTGATCAAAGAACAAAAGGCAAAGGATCCGGATACAATTGCGCTCGATGCCGGAGATACCCTGCATGGTATGCCAATGATCAATATCAGTAAAGGCGAAAATGCGGTCAGGCTGCTGAATGAGGCCGGCTACGATGCTATGGTGCCAGGGAATCATGACTATAATTATGGTTCAGAACAGCTGCTGAAACTTTCACGGGAGCTGAATTTTCCTGTATTGAGTGCGAACACGGTGGATAAGAAATCAAAGAAACTTCTCTTCCCTGCATATAAGGAAATGGAGCTGGATGGTGTGCGCATTGCTGTTTTTGGACTGACAACGCCGGAGACAGCGTATAAATCAGCACCGAAAAATGTGAAGAGTGTCAGCTTCCAGGATCCTGTGGCAGCGGCACAAAAAATGGTAGATGAGCTGCGTGCCAATCATGATGTACTCATTGCTGTCACGCATATCGGTCTGGATAAAAGTTCGGTGGTTACCTCAGAGGTTCTGGCGCAGAAAGTGAAAGGCATTGATGTTATTATTGACGGCCACAGCCATACGGACTTGCCGCAGGGGCTTGTGGCAGGCGATACCCTGATTGCCCAGACCGGCTGGCATGATTACCGGCTTGGCGAAGTGGACCTTGTTGTGCGTAACCATCAGGTTACAGCAAAGTCGGCAAAATTGCTCGATGCAGCAGCAGCAAAGCAGCTGGCTCCTGTACCGGAGGCAGCGATAAAGTCGCTGCTGGATGAGATGGAAGCTCAGAATAAGAAGGCTTTTGATACAATTGTTGCGCATAGCCCAAAGAATCTTTCGGGAGAGCGGGAGCTTGTACGTACACAGGAAACAGAAATAGGCGATCTTTGTACAGATGCGTTCCGCTGGGAGGCGAAGGCTGATATTGCCATCACGAATGGGGGCAGCATACGACAGGGAATCCAGGCAGGACCGATTACGAAACGTGAGATCATGGCGGTTTTTCCGTTCGGGAACACGCTCCAGAAAATAGAAGTATCTGGTGCTGTGCTGCGGCAGATACTGGAACATTCGGTATCTGGATATCCGGCTGCAAGCGGCGGTTTTTTACAGGTCAGCGGAATCAGCTTCTGCTTTGATGCGGCAAAACCTGTGGGTCAGCGGATCGTTTCTGTGCAGGTGGGAAATGCTCCTCTGCAGGAGCGGAAGCTTTATACGCTGGCTACGAATGATTTCCTGGTCGCTGGCGGTGATGGCTATACGATGCTGTCAGGTGCCAAAGTACTGGGGGAATATGGTACTTGTGAGGAGATTATTGCAGATTATCTGAATCAGGTCGGTATGATGAATCTAAGTATGGGCCGCATTTTGTGTCAGTCTGTTGAAGAGAAAAAAGCAGCATAAGAAAAAGCCTCATTTCAAAACATGCGTTTTGGAATGAGGCTTTTTTCGGCTTTTTTGGCAGGTTCAATGAGGCTGCTTGTCTCAGAGCAAGCCGTACAGTCTGCGGAATTCGTTGAGTTTTTCGTAGGAAAATCTGACGTTCTGTATCCGGAGATTTGGTATCTATTTGCTGCATTCCCGGATGGTCAGGGAAAGCAGCAGGGAATCACCATATTTTTTCGTACGCAGTGCATAGCGTTTTTTATAGGCGGATTCTTTGAGCCAGAGAGGAATGTGGGAGCAGAGAATATTCAGCCGCACAAAGGGCGTAGTGTTCAGGAAAGGCTGCAGTGCACGCTTTGAGGAAATTTCCGGATGCAGCTGCTGCAGGCGGATGAAATCCAGATAGTATACGCCATCCGATACAAGGGTGGGAACGAGTGGGATATCTTCAGGCTGTTCTGCCATGATTTTGCTGGCTTCAATATCCTGCAGAATATCCTGCAGGATTTCCGGAGAGAGTTGCTGGATTTCAAAGATATGGAAGCCCATGCGATCCAGAATGTGATAAGCCAGTCCTTGTATCGTACTGCCGGCAAGAATGCGGCATCCGTCAAGTTTTGTGATGAGGTCGCGGATTTGATCGCGAAGTCTCCCGGTATTGCTGGCAGGCACGAGCTGAAAAGGAAAAGCCTTGCGTTCTGTCCAGCCAGAGGTGGTTTTTTCATAAAGGACGACCTGCTGTACAGTGTCTAAGCTTGCAGGCTGTCCGGATTGACAGAGAATAGCAATTCTTTCTTGCATAGGAGCACATCCTTTCATTTCCTTAAGAAAATACGGATTAATCGTTTTCATTATATATCAAAATTATGGCTAATCAATAACTGCTTGACTATGATTTATGTATACTTATAAAGCAATAAAAATCAGATAATCAGCAAGTTGTTCTGATCAGCTTTAACTATGTATACAAAATATCCATAAATTTTTTTGCAGCTTTTTTTTGTGGTAAAGTGCAAAAAAAGTTCCTGAAAGCTAAAATTTTAAGGTGAAGAGGGTTTTCGGTTAGAATGTTCAAGTATGCAGAAAAATATGCAGAAAACATTTGAAATATAAAATATTATGATGCTGTGCAGCGCATTGACATCAGATTGCTAATCCTGTATATTTACAGCATCAACAGGATTTAATGACGAGACAGAGCAGTCCCGATTCCGGCTTCGGCCAGGGTCGGGATTTTTGTTTTCCATGAGCATTCCTGTTGTAAATATGAATTCGAGGGAAAATGGAGGGGTTTAAGATGAGACAGGTAGCTATTTATGGTAAAGGCGGTATTGGGAAATCTACGACAACACAGAACCTTACGGCAGGACTGGCTGAGATGGGAAAGAAAATCATGATTGTCGGCTGTGATCCGAAAGCGGATTCTACACGTCTGGTCCTTGGCGGGCTCGCACAGAAGACAGTTCTGGATACCTTGCGTGAGGAAGGGGAGGATATTGATCTCGATGCAATCCTCAAAACAGGTTATGCCGGCATCAAGGGCGTTGAATCCGGTGGTCCGGAGCCTGGGGTTGGCTGTGCGGGCCGTGGAATCATCACCTCCATCAACCTTTTGGAGCAGCTGGGAGCCTATACGGATGATCTCGATTATGTTTTCTATGATGTCCTCGGCGATGTCGTATGCGGCGGTTTTGCTATGCCAATCCGTGAGGGAAAGGCACGGGAAATCTATATTGTATGCTCTGGTGAAATGATGGCACTTTATGCTGCCAATAATATTTCCAAGGGCATTATGAAGTATGCGAAGACCGGCGGTGTGCGGCTCGGCGGGCTTATATGCAACAGCCGCAAGGTTGATGGTGAAGCTGAGCTTGTGCAGGCTGTTGCCAAGGAGCTTGGTACACAGATGATTCATTTTGTGCCGCGGGATAATGCAGTACAGCGTGCAGAGATCAATAAGCAGACGGTCATTGAATATAGTCCGGAGGAACCGCAGGCCGATGAATATCGTGAGCTTGCCAGGAAAATTGACGGCAATGATATGTTCGTGATTCCGAAGCCGCTGACGCAGGATAAATTAGAGTCGCTGCTGATGGAACACGGCCTTATGGATGCCTGATGCGATGAGAAGAAATGAAAAAGCGGGGTGTGGAATATGATGATGATCAGGGCCGTCGTACGGCCGGAAAAATCAGGGGATGTCCTGGCAGAGCTTTTGGATGCAGGCTATGTAGGCGTGACCAGGGAAGAGGTCTATGGCAGAGGACGTCAGAAGGGAATTGTGGTCGGTGAGGTGCATTATGATGAGATCCAGAAAGAACTCCTCATCATTATTGCAGAGGATAAGGATAAGGATGATATCGTGAAAATCATCCTGAAAAATGCAAAAACCGGAGCAAACGGCAACTTTGGCGATGGACGTATCTTTATTACGCCAGTTGAAGAAGCGTATACAATCAGTTCGGGGAAAACAGGCTTGTGAGGAGGCGGCAGTAATGAAGGAAATCATGGCATTTATCCGCCTGCATATGGTGAATCCGACAAAGCATGCACTGGCTGAGGCAGGCTATCCATCCTTTACGTGTTCCAAGGCAGTAGGCCGGGGCAAAAAGCCATTGGCAGCAGAGGCTTTGCAGGTCATTGTCAAGAACGCGGGAGAACTGCCGGCCAATGAGCTCGGCGAGCATTTGTCCGAGGGGGTGCGGCTGGTGCCGCGCCGTTCCTTTTCGTTGATTTTGGATGATGAGCAGGTGGAAACAGCAATCAAGACGATTATCCGGGTGAACCAGACGGGCAATCCCGGCGATGGAAAAATCTTTGTGATGCCAGTTGCAGAGGGATGGAATATCCGTACCGGACAGCATCAGAGCAAAGAATCAGAATTGGATGATTAAGGGGGTGTGCGGTATGAATGAACGGGAAAAGGTCCTGGACAGGTATTCCGGGCGTGTGTTCAAAAACCGCAAGGATCATATTGTGGAGCTTGAAGAGTCAGGCGTTCCGCAGGAAATAGCAGCGAACAGCCGGTCTGTGCCGGGGCTCATGGTCAATCGGGGCTGCTGCTATGCCGGCTGTAAGGGGGTTGTGCTCGGCCCGATTGCGGATGCTGTTGTGCTCACGCATGGTCCGATCGGCTGCGGTTTTTACAGCTGGGGAACACGGCGCAACAAGGCAAAGGTCGGGGGCAAGGATGCGAAGAATTATATGCAGTATTGTTTTTCCACCGATATGCAGGAGCCGGATATTGTTTTTGGCGGAGAAAAGAAGCTGCGTCAGGCCATTACAGAAATCATGGAAATCTTTCATCCCAAATGCATCTTCATCTGTTCGACCTGTCCGGTAGGGCTCATTGGGGATGATATCCAGGCCGTAGCACGCTGGACAAAGGAAACCTACAAGATTGCCTGCGCGGCTTTCAGCTGTGAGGGCTATAAAGGGGTAAGCCAGTCTGCAGGGCATCATATTGCGAACAATGGCCTGATGAAAGAAATCATTGGCAGCGGGCAGGCGAAGCAGAATAAAAAATTTGCCGTAAATCTTTTGGGTGAATATAATATCGGCGGTGACGGCTGGGAGACCGAGCGTCTGCTTAAACTGATCGGTTATGAGGTCGTTTCGGTATTTACCGGGGATGGCTCTTTTGAAAAGATGAAGAATGCGCATACGGCAAACCTGAATCTTGTACAGTGCCATCGTTCCATCAATTATATTGCTGAAATGATGAAAGCAAAATACGGTATGGACTGGATTAAGGTGAATTTCATCGGGATTGAGGAAACCATGCGTTCTTTGCGTGAACTGGCCCTTTATTTCAATGATGATGGGCTGAAGCAGCGGACGGAGGAGGTCATAGCCGGAGAACTTGCTGAGATTGAAGAACAGCGCAGCTATTACCGGGCGAAGCTTACCGGACATACCGCTGGTGTATTTGTGGGTGGTTCACGTTCACATCACTATCAGAATCTTTTGGCAGACTTTGGCATCAAAACGGTCATCGCAGGCTATGAATTTGCGCATCGTGATGATTACGAGGGGCGTGAAGTATTGCCGGAAATCAAGCCGGATGCGGATAGTAAGAATATCGAGCAGCTTGCTCCTGAGCCGGATGAGCCGCATTATCATCTGATGCTGAGCAAGGAACGTCTGGAAGAACTGCAAAAACAGATCGATCTGGAGAGCTATCATGGCATGTTCCGTGATATGGCAGATGGTACGGTAACCGTGGATGACTTCAATCACTACGAGACAGAAAAACTCATCGATATCTTTCAGCCGGATATCTTCTATTCGGGCATCAAGGATAAATATATGATCCAAAAGTCGGGCACGCCATCCCGTCAGCTGCATTCTTATGATTACAGCGGGCCTTATGCGTGCTTCCGCGGAGCAATCAACTTTGCGCGGGACACCTATATGAGCATTTCGACGCCAGCCTGGAAATATCTTACCCCGCCCTGGCTCATCCGTCCGACTTTGGAAGGAACGATAGGGGGTGTGGAACATGCTTGAAGCAACACCAAAAGAAATCAAAGAACGCAAAGCACTCAGGGTAAATCCCTGCAAGACCTGTGAACCGGTCGGTGCGATGTATGCTGCACTCGGTGTACATCGCTGTATGCCGCACAGCCATGGCTCTCAGGGATGCTGCTCTTATCATCGGACATTTCTCGCGCGTCATTTCAAGGAACCGGCCATTGCGACCACAAGCTCTTTCACTGAGGGAGCTTCTGTATTTGGCGGAGGCAGCAATCTGAAAAAAGCAGTAAAGAATATCTTTGATATTTATGGGCCGGATATCATCGCTGTGCATACGACCTGTTTGAGTGAAACCATCGGAGATGATTTGAATTCCTACATCATGGATTTGGAGATTCCGGAAGGGAAATATGTCGTCCATGCGAATACACCGAGCTATGCGGGATCACATGTCGTTGGTTTTGGCAATATGATGTCAGGTTTTATCAAATATCTGGCGGAGAAAAAGCCAACAGCAAATGGAAAAATTGGTATATTTCCCGGTTTTGTGAATCCGGGAGATATGCGCGAGCTCAAGCGTATCGCGAAGCTTATGCAGGCAGACTATATCATGTTTCCGGATACCAGTGGTGTGATGGATGCACCGAACAAGGGACATTACGAAATGTATCCGGCAGGCGGTACGACCATTGAAGAAATCAAGGGTCTGGGAGCAGTACAGAAGGTGCTCGCACTGGGAGAAATCACCTCAACACCGCCAGCGATGACTTTGCAGGCAAAGTGCGGAGTGAGCTTTGAGGCTCTGCCTTTGCCGATGGGGATCGAGGCGACGGACCGCTATATTCTGGCCCTTTCGCATCTGCTGCATACGGAAGTTCCTGCAAGCCTTACGGAGGAACGCGGCCAGCTGGTCGATATCATGCTGGATGCGCATCCTAATTTTGCCGGAAAAACTGTGGCTGTCTATGGTGATCCGGATACTGTGCTGGGAATCACGGCTTTTGTACTGGAAATGGGCATGGTGCCAAAATATATTCTTACGGGTACGAAGTCGGAAGAATTCACCAAACGAGGAGAGGCACTTTTTGCCAAATTTGGTGCAGAGGGCTGTCAGGCTATCCATAACGGGGATCTCTTCGAGCTGCATCAGCTGATTAAGAATAGTCCGGTGGATTTGCTCATTGGTACGACGCATGGCAAATATATCGCACGTGCTGAAGATATTCCGTTGGTGCGTGCTGGTTTCCCTATTCTGGACCGCTATGTGCATTCGTATATGCCGCTGGTCGGCTATCGCGGTGCGATGCGTCTGCTGGAGCTTATCTGCAATGCGCTCATGGATCGCAGGGACCGCGATGCTGCAGATGAAGATTTCGAGCTTGTCATGTAGGGAATGGTTCTGATTTTTGCTGGTTGCTTATACAATATTTATCTGTATAATATACCTTAACAAAGAGAATGACAGGGATTTTTTTATAGGATTGCTAAAGGCATGGATACAATGGCGTTTGATGCGCTGTTGTTCTGTGCCTTTTTGTATTGGTACAGGTTTGGAGGGAAAGAACATGGGCACAGAAGTTTTGGAAGAGAGGAAAGCATCCATTCTTACGCAGGAGTTTGGCTGCAGCGGAGATGGCATCGGCTGTGAGCGCGCAAGCGTAGCAGGTTCAGTGAGCCAGCGTGCCTGTGTATATTGCGGTGCGCGCGTCGTGCTGAATCCGATTACGGATGCATATCATATTGTGCATGGTCCAATCGGCTGTGCAAGCTATACCTGGGATATCCGCGGCAGTTTGTCGAGTGGCAGCGAGTTGTACCGGAACAGCTTTTCTACGGATCTTCGGGAAAAGGATGTGATCTTTGGCGGTGCAGACAAACTGGCCCGGGCAATCGATGAAATCGTACAGGAGAAGGATGCAAAGCTGATTTTTGTTTATGCGACCTGTATCGTCGGGGTAATCGGTGATGATATCGAGGCTGTATGCCGGCAGGCGGAGGAGAAATACTCCATTCGTGTGATTCCGGTCAAGGCACCGGGATTTTCCGGGACGAAGTCGCAGGGCTATAAGCTGGCCTGCGCAGCAATCATGCAGCTGATCCGGCCGCATTACCGGAAGGCTGCGCTGCAGCAGGGCATCAATATTCTGGGAGATTTTAATCTTGCGGGGGAAATGTGGATCATTCGTAATTATTTTCGCCGCATCGGGATTCCTGTCGTTGCGGGATTCACCGGTGATGCTTCCTATGAGACGATGATCCGGGCACCGCAGGCAGCATTGAATATCGTGCAGTGTGCCGGTTCCAGTGTCTATCTGGCCAAATGCATGGAAGAGGAGTTCGGGATTCCGTATCTGAAGGTCAGTTTTTTTGGCGTAGAGGATACGAGCAATTCATTGCTGCGTGCAGCTTATGCCATTGGTGATGCGCAGGCGGTCAAAAAGGCCGAAGCTTTTACTATGCAGGAAAAAAAGAAAGCCCGGGCATTCCTGCAGAAATACCGGCCGCATCTTGAGGGAAAACGTGCAGCCATCTATGTAGGCGGCGGGTTCAAGGCGATATCGCTGATTCGTCAGTTTGCTGAAATGGGCATCCGGACGGTTGTTGTCGGCACACAGACGGGGAAGCAAGAGGACTACGCAGTGATCCGCAGGCTGGTCGCGAAGGATACGGTCATTCTTGATGATGCGAATCCGGCGGAACTGGAGCGTTTTATGCGCGAGATGAAGGCGGATATTCTGGTGGGTGGAGTGAAGGAACGGCCATTGGCTTATAAGCTTGGTATTGCGTTTTGTGACCATAATCATGAACGAAAGCATGCGCTTGGCGGCTATGAGGGAGTAGTGAACTTTACGCAGGAAATCAATCTGAGTCTGAACAGTCCGGTTTGGAAATATTTGCGAGGTGCATGAAGATGGGAAAGAATTTTGCTGATTTGAATGTGAATCCATGTAAAATGTGTGTGCCCATGGGGGCAGTCACGGCATTTTATGGTATCCGGAAATGCATGTCTATCCTGCATGGCTCGCAGGGATGCAGTACGTATATCCGCCGTCATATGGCGACGCATTACAATGAGCCGGTAGATATCGCATCGTCGTCTCTTACCGAGCAGGGCACGGTGTTTGGCGGCGAAAAGAACCTGCTCAAGGGACTGGAAAATCTCATCCGTCTTTATGAGCCGGAAGTCATTGGCGTTGCGACAACGTGTCTTGCGGAAACCATCGGTGAGGATGTACCAGCAATCATACAAAAATTTCGCGAACTGCATCCGGAATATGATGGTGTAAAGATTGTCCATGCTGCGACAGCTGGCTATGCCGGTACGCAGTATGAGGGGTTTTTCCGTGCATTGTATGCCGTTGTTTCCCAGTTGACGGAAAAAACGCAGAAAAATGAAAAGATCAATATCATCACAGGTTATCTTTCTCCGGCAGATCAGCGCTATCTGAAGGATTTGCTGCAAGAAATGGAGCTTGATTATATCCTGCTGCCGGATTTTTCGGACAGTCTGGATGGCGGGCATGAGGAATTTTACAGCCGCTTGCCGCAGCAGGGGACATCGCTTGCTGATATTGCCGAAATGGCAGGAGCACGTTATACGCTGGAACTTACCCATTTTGTCCAGCCGGAGATGTCACCGGCTGAGTATTTAAAGCAGGCGTATGGTGTTCCTTATACGAGACTGGATCTGCCGACCGGCCTGCGTGGTATGGATGCATTGCTGCAGAAACTGTCTGAGCTTGGCGGCAAGTATACAACGAAGCTCAGGCGGGCACGCAGCCGCTATCTTGATGCCATGGTGGATGCGCATAAGTACAGTGCATTGGGGCGGGCGATTGTCTTTGGTGAACCGGACTTTGTACAGGGGATAGTCAAGCTTTGTGCAGAAAATGGTATTGTTCCGGTGGCAGCACTTACCGGTGCTGTTTGTACGGACTTGGCGCAGGTACTGGCAGAAGATTTTGCGCAGGCTGCGGAGACACAATTCATCGAAGGAACAGTCATCGAAGATGATGCGGATTTTGCCCGTATGGAGGAACTGGTGCCTTTGCTCGGTGCGAATCTGCTCATTGGCAGCTCGGATGGGCGCCGTGTGGCTGAAAAATGTCATCTGCCATTGATTCGCGCGGGCTTTCCCATTCATGATCAGGTAGGCGGGCAGCGCGTGCGCACTATTGGCTTTGGCGGTTCGCTTGAACTGCTGGATCGTATGGATAATGCACTTTTGCAGCAGAGAGCAGCTGTATTCCGACAGGATATGTACCATAAATATTTCAAGGAGGAAGCTGGCGCAGGGCAAGTTTCTGTGCAGGAGAAAAAGGCGGCAGAGCCTTTGGGAAAGGATGTATTGGAGAGGAAGACTGCAGAGCATCCTTGTTTCACCTGTGGTGGAGGCAGATATGCACGCATGCACCTGCCCATTGCGCCGAAATGCAGCATCCAGTGCAATTATTGTCTGCGTAAATATGATTGTCCGAATGAGAGCCGTCCGGGAGTAACGACAGAAATTCTTACGCCAGAGGCAGCGTTGGAAAAATATAAGCAGGTCAGGGCAGCGATGCCGAATCTTAAGGTGGTCGGCATTGCCGGCCCAGGGGATTCCCTTGCTAATTTCGCTGAGACAGAGAGGACCTTGTCTTTGATCCGTGCATTCGATGCAGAGGTCACGTTTTGCTTATCGACGAATGGGCTTATGCTGCCGCTGTATGCACAGCGTCTTATTGAACTTGGCGTTACACATGTAACGATTACGATCAATGCAGTGGAGCCGGCAATCGGTGCAAAAATCTATGCCTATGTTGATTATATGGGAAAACGCTATACCGGAGAGGCTGGCGCGGGCATCCTGCTGGGCAATCAGCTCAGCGGCCTGCAATATCTGACTGCACATGGTGTTATCTGCAAGGTGAATATTGTGATGCTTAAGGATGTGAATGACCATCACATTGAGACTGTTGTGCAGAAGGTCAAGCAGCTTGGCGCGAAGGTCACGAATATTATGCAGATGATTCCTGTCAAGGGCAGTGCTTTCGAGAAGATGCCGCTGGTTAGCCAGAAGGAAATCATGGCGATGCGTACGCATTGTGGTGTATATCTGGAACAGATGATGCATTGCCGCCAGTGTCGTGCAGATGCCATTGGGACGCTGGGAAATGATGTTTCCATTGAATACCGCAGCTGCGGCAGGTCAGAGACGAAGCAAGGCATCTGGCAGCGCGTAGCTGTGGCAACGAAAAGCGGGATGCTGGTTGACCAGCATTTTGGTCAGGCCAGTGAGTTTTATATCTATGAAAGCGATGGAGAAAAGGCGCGCTTTCTGGAACGCCGCAGTGTGGCAAAATATTGTCAGGGCAGTGAGGTCTGTGAGGAAAAGACTGAGCGCATGGACAGACTGCTTGATACGATCAAGGATTGCGGCAGTGTGCTGGCGCTGCGTATTGGTGATTCGCCGCAGCAGCGGCTGAAGGAAATGGGGATACGTGTCATTGCGACTTATGACCGTATTGAGGATGCCGTGAACAAGGCGGCAAAGGGGGCCTGAAAGCTATGAAAATTCTGCTTACGGATTGTACACTGGCTGAGCTGGATGCTTATGATGCAGAGCCCGGTCGTTTGTTTCAACTGCTGCGTGAGCTGGAGAAGCTTCCCGTGGCAGCGCTGGAGCTTTCTTCTGCAGTGTATAGGAAGCTCAGGCCCTTTGCTATTTTTTCTGGAGCGAAGAAAGCATATTTCTTGCGTATCCGGTATGAAGAGGAGCAGTCTCTCTATCCGGGATTTGCAGGTTATCTTATGCTGGATCGTGAGCCGCGCGAAGCGGGGGAGGCAGAACGGTTTTGCTGCATCGATGAGAAGAATGCCTTAATGTTTTATCGGCTGCGTGGTTATTGCAAATGCACCGGGATCGTTGGCCGGTCCGTGTTATCGGTCCTCGCTGCACAAAAGGACAGCTTTGAGCTTGCGCCGCTTGATCAGTATCATTGTGCGACGGCACTGGCGATGGAATGGATGATGCAGGGAGGCTGCCGCGTGGCCGGAGCGTTAGCCGGTATGGGCGGCTGTGCCTGTCTGGAGGAGATCCTGGCAGCTCTGCACGCCAGGAAAATGGCAGATTTTTCGGGAAGCCTGCTCGCTTTGCCGCGTGCGAAGCATTATCTGGAACAGATTACGGGCAAGTGTATTCCTAAGAAAAAGCCTGTACTGGGCCAGGATATCTTTGCGGTAGAAGCCGGAATCCATGTAGACGGCCTGCAGAAATCGTCGGAGCTTTATGAACCTTATCCACCGGCACTGGTTGGTCTGGAGCGCAGGATCGTCATGGGAAAGTATTCCGGGCGCAGGGCCGTATCAATCAAGGCGCAGGAAATGGGAATCGAGCTGAGACCCGGGCAGGCAGAGAAAATCCTTGCCTGTCTGCAGGAATATTGTACAGTTACCCGGCATAGTCCGGGCGATGAAGAATTTTGTGAGTTGATCCGGGCAGAAGGATAGGATTGAGGGTGAAAGGAATGGAGAAGGCGTGTTATCTCATTGATACTACATTGCGCGATGGTGAGCAGAGCCCTGGTTTGGCACTGGGCAGCCGCGATAAGATCATTCTTGCACAGCTTCTGGATGAACTGGGGGTCTATGCTATTGAAGGAGGCATTCCGGCTATGGGCAGGATAGAGCAGGAGGCTGTGCTCGGTATGCGCAGTGTGTGCCGAAAGGCGCGTATTGCAGCCTGGAACCGGATGTCGGTCGAGGATTTGAAGATTTCGATGGCATGTGAGCCGGATATTCTGCATATCAGTGTTCCTGTATCTGATCTGCAGATTGAAAAGAAGCTGCAGCTGGATCGTGTCTGGCTGGAGAAGGAAATGCTGGAGTGTGTGGATTTTGCACGTGGGCATGGCTATGAAGTCAGTGTAGGGTTCGAAGATGCTTCACGCGCCGAGCTGCCTTTTATGATTCATCTTGGCGTGCTGCTTCAGTCGTATGGTGTGCTGTATATTCGTTTTGCGGATACGCTGGGGCTGCTTACGCCAGGGGAAACCTATGATAAAGTCCTTGCGCTGCGGCAGGGAACGGGCATGGAAGTTGAGTTCCATGCACATGATGATTTTGGCATGGCTGTGGCAAATTCAATTGCAGCGGTGCAGGCAGGGGCACGCTATGTCGATACGACACTGGGCGGTATCGGGGAGCGGGCGGGGAATTGTTCGATGGCAAAGTTCATTGAGACGGCATCGTTGGATTATAATCTGCCCATAGAATTTGGTGAGGTGAAAAAATCAGAAGCAGTTGCAAGAGATATTTTTGGGTGCGGATAAATTTGTGGACAGAAAATAATTATTTCCCAATTACAGGCCTTAATAGAAAGGAACCTTATAATGAAAAAAATTTTTATTCCTATTATTGCTATGATTTCTATCCTGTTTCTGATTACTGGCTGTGTCTCGCAGAAACAGGAAACTAAGGTGGAACTTCATATTTCTGCAGCTGCAAGTCTTACGGATGTGATGAAGGAATTGGCAGCAGACTATCAGAAAATACATCCTGAGGCAGAGATCAAATTCAACTTTGGCAGCAGTGGTGCCTTACAGCAGGCCATTGAAAATGGCGGTGAGGCAGATCTTTTCTTCTCTGCGGCACAAAAACAGATGGATGCGCTGGACAAGGCCGGAGAGCTGGCAGATGGTACACGCAAGGATTTGCTGCTCAATGAGGTTGTGCTCATTGTACCAAAGGACAGTGTAAAAGATATCCATTCCTTTGCAGACATCAAGACAGATAAGGTTTCCCATATTGCTCTGGGCGAGCCGAAGGGAGTACCGGTCGGGCAGTATGCAGAAGAAATATTCCAGGCAATGAACATGCTGGATCAGGCTAAGGCCAAAGCTGCATATGCTTCAGACGTCCGTCAGGTACTGGCCTGGGTGGAATCCGGTGAGGCTGACTGCGGCATTGTCTATGCAACCGATGCTGCAATATCGGATAAGGTGCAGGTTGCAGCTAAAGCACCGGCTGGTTCGCATCAGCCCATCATCTATCCGGCAGCAATCCTGAAGAGCAGCAGCCAGAAGGATATGGCGAAGGACTTTTTAGCCTTCGTTTCTTCAAAGGATAGTGCAGCTGTCTTTCAGAAATATGGATTTGAGATGAAATGATGGAGCTGTCACCGCTGTTCATCTCTTTGAAAACTGCCGGAGCTGCGACGGTGCTGACTTTTTTTGCCGGAATAGGGCTGGCTTATTTTGTCGCGGGCATGAAAAGGTTTCAGGGGATCATGGATGCATTGATTACGCTGCCGATGGTCCTTCCGCCGACGGTAGTGGGATTTTTTCTGCTGCTGTTTTTCGGCAAGCGAAGTTTGTTGGGAGAATTTCTCCTGAGCTTGGACATACGCTTTGTTTTTACCTGGAAGGCAGCTGTTGTGGCAGCCGTCGTTGTTTCTCTGCCGTTGATGTATCGTACCGCACGCGGCGCTTTTGAGCAGTTAGATCCCAATATCCTTGATGCGGCTCGTACGCTTGGCGTCTCTGAGTGGCGGATTTTCTGGCATATCCTGCTGCCCAACGCACGGCAGGGCATCCTGGCCGGACTCGTGTTGTCCTTTACGCGGGCACTCGGGGAGTTTGGGGCAACTATCATGGTAGCCGGTAATCTGCCGGGAATCACCCAGACGATGTCCACCGCTATTTATGCGGCAGTCCAGGCAAATGACGATGCAACGGCGTTTGCCTGGGTAGCTGTGGTTGTAGTTTTTTCCTTTTTGGTTGTCATGCTGATGAATTATTGGATGGGCAGGCTGTATGGTGTACGGCCGGGGAGGAGCTGAGCGTATGGAACTGGTGGTAAATATCCGGAAGCAGCTGCGAAATTTTGAGCTGCAGGCAGATTTTACTGCAAAAGATGAAGTTTTTGCTTTGCTTGGGGCATCCGGCTGCGGCAAAAGCATGACATTGAAATGCATTGCTGGCATAGAAACACCAGACGATGGCTATATCCGTATCGGTGAAACGGTGGTATTCGATGATCAGAAAAAGATTAATTTGCCGCCGCAGCAGCGGCACACGGGATATTTATTCCAAAATTATGCACTTTTCCCGAATATGACGATTGCGGAAAATATTGCTTTTGTTGTGCGCGGCGGCATGGAAGAAAAAAAGAAGCGGATAAGGGAAAATATCCAGCGATTTTCGCTGGATGGACTGGAGGATGCCTATCCGGCGGCTTTATCGGGCGGGCAGCAGCAGCGCGCTGCCTTTGCGCGTATCCTGGCTTCAGATGCAGGACTTTTGCTGCTCGACGAACCTTTTTCTGCCCTGGACAGCTACCTGAAATGGCAGCTGGAGCAGGAACTTGGGCATGTATTGAAGGAATATGGCGGGTCAGCTGTCTTTGTCTCGCATGATCGCGGCGAGGTCTACCGTCTTTGCAGCCGGGCTGCGGTCATGCATGAAGGCCGGATGGAAGTGGTTGCTCCGAAAAAGGAGCTTTTTGAACATCCGCAGACCCTGGCCGGAGCGCTGCTTACCGGCTGCAAGAACGTTTCGGCCGCATATCGCCTGGATGAGCAGCGGATTTTTGCCAGGGACTGGGGCATTGCTTTGGAATTGCCTGCAGGGCAGTCTCTGCCGGCAGATCTGGGCTATGCAGGTCTGCGTGCACATTTCTTTGAGCTGGCAGAAGGGCCGGGCAGGAATGTTTTTGCGGCCGAAATTGTACAGGTCATTGAGGATACCTTTTCCTATCTGGTAATGTTTCGCCCGGAAGGGGCGACGGTTAAAGAGTCAAAACCTTTGCGTTGGGAAGTCGATAAGGCTGTCTGGCAGGAAATTGCCGGTGCAAAGCTTTATGTGCGCTTCCCCGCAGATAAAATAATCTATCTTAAGAAAGGATCGTGAAGGGCATGAAGATCAGTGCAAGGAATCAATTGAAGGGTGAGGTCGTATCGATTCAGGAAGGTGCTGTCAATGCGATTGTCGGCATTAAAATCAAAAGCGGAGAGATCATCAGTGCAACGATTTCGATGAATTCGGTCAGAGATCTTGGACTGACGACCGGCAAAGAGGCATATGCCATCGTCAAGGCTACGTCAGTCATGGTTGGGGTAGACGATTAAAAAGAAGCAGAAAAAGGAAGGACCGAAGCTCATGACAGGGCTTCGGTCCTTCCTTTTGGGATGGGGATATTAAGCGTAATACATGCTCGCATTGATCGATGCGGCAAGATCCATTTTATTTTTGAGATTGAGCTTTTTCGGAGCTGTCTCATAGGCATGCATGCGGTTCTTGATGAACTGCGTGTCGATGTTGCCTGTGCGGAAATAGTTGTCCTCAAGAATACGCTGATGCAGGGAGATGGTAGTCTTTACACCATCGACCTTGAATTCGTTGAGTGCGCGCTGCATGATCTTGATTGCATCGCCGCGTGTACGTCCGTGTACGATGACTTTGGAAATCAGGGAATCATAATACGGTTCGATGGAAAGACCGGCGGCGATGCCGCTGTCGAAGCGTACGCGCGGGCCGCTTGGTTCATGCAGGTACGTGATCTGGCCCGGGGAAGGCAGGAAATTGTTATCCGGATCCTCGGCATTGATCCGGCATTCGATGGCATGTCCGGTGAATTTCACATCATCCTGTGTGAAGGTCAACGGCTCGCCGGCTGCAATGCGGATCTGCGTGCGTACGAGATCGACGCCGGTGACAGCTTCTGTGATGCCATGCTCTACCTGGATACGCGGATTGATTTCCATGAAATAGAACTGATTGTTGGAAAGGTCGAGCAGAAACTCGACCGTACCGATATTCGAGTAGTGGACGCTCTTGGCAGCTTTGACGGCCAGATAGCCTACGCGGTCACGCATGTCCTGCGTAAGCGCCATGGAAGGGGATTCCTCCAGGAGCTTCTGATTGCGGCGCTGCAGGGAGCATTCACGCTCGCCCAGGTGCAGTACTGCACCGTAGTTATCAGCAACGACCTGTACTTCGATATGACGGGAACGTTCGATATAGTGCTCGAAATAATATTTGACCTTGTGCAGATCGACGAGCTGCAGGATGTTTTTCAGATCTTCTTCACTGTGGGCAACAAACATGCCCTTGCCGCCGCCGCCGGCAACTGGCTTCAGGATGACCGGATACTCGACCTCAGCAGCAGCCTTGATCGCCATTTCATCACTGGTAAGCGGATCACTGCCCTTGGACATCGGGATACCGGATGGAACCATCGAGGCACGCGCGATATCTTTGTCACCGACGAGACGGATGGTTTCTGGCATTGGTCCAATCCAGGTCATGCCTGCTTTGGTAACCATTTCAGCAAAATCAGCATCCTCGGAAAGGAAGCCATAGCCAGGATGCACTGCATCTGCATCCGTAGCGCGGGCTGCTTCAAGAATGGCGTCTTTATTCAGATAGCTTTCTGCAGCATCTGCCGGGCCGACATTATAGGCAATATCAGCAAGCTGTACATGCAGGGCATTTTTATCGGCGTCAGAATAGATCGCGACCGTTTCGATGTCGAGTTCCTGACAAGCACGGATGACCCGGACAGCGATTTCGCCGCGGTTTGCAATAAGGATTCTCTTGAACATTTGGAAGGACCTCCTGGGTTTTACGTATTTGTAAAAAATTAAGAACAAGTCTTAACTTTGCTGATTACGATTTTAACACATAACCTCAGGTTAGTGCAATAATAATTTTTGGCTATCGATATGATTCTATGTAAGAATAAATAATATTGTATACAGAATAACAAAAAGCATGCACGCAGCTTATCCTGTTGTGGTGTTTCTTGTAGAAAACCTTGCAGAATGACGATATAATATACGAGAGCAGAAGAGTGCAGGTAAGAAAGATGGTGGACTATGACAGAGGAAGTAGCAGAAAAATTAAAGCTTTTGCCGGATTCTCCGGGTGTCTATATTATGAAAGATGCACAGGGGAAGATCATTTATGTCGGCAAGGCAATTATCCTGAAGAATCGTGTGCGGCAGTATTTCCAGAGCAATAAAAATCATTCGCCCAAGGTGCGTGCGATGGTGGCGAAGATTGCTGATTTTGAAACGATCCTTACGGGCTCTGAGGTCGAGGCGCTGATTCTCGAGTGCAATCTGATCAAGAAGCATCGGCCGCGCTATAATATCAGCCTGAAGGATGATAAGACCTATCCATATGTGAAGGTCACCCTGCAGGAAAAATATCCGCGCGTGTACATAACGCGGCGTGTCCTGAAGGATGGGGCACGTTATTTTGGGCCATATACAGCCGCAGGAGCTGTGCATGAAAGCCTGAAGCTTCTGCGGAAGCTCTTTCCGCTGCGCTCCTGCAAGAATATGAATGTGGACCGGCCCTGTCTGGAGCATCATATCAAGCGCTGCCTGGCTCCATGTACGGGGCAGGTGGACCGTGCAGAATATGATGCGATGATCAAGGCCGTCTGTCTTTTCCTGGAAGGACGCACGGAGGCGGTGGAAAGGGATCTGGAAGCACGTATGAATGAGGCTGCAGGGAGCTTTCGGTTTGAGCTTGCGGCGCGCCTGCGTGATCAGCTGCTGGCTGTACGCAAGATTGCCGAGAAGCAGAATATCGTGACAGGCTCAGGTGATCAGGATGCCGTAGGGCTTGCACGCTCCGAGCTTGGCGTCTGTGTGCAGGTATTTTTCATCCGTTCGGGCAAGATGGTGGGGCGGGAGCATTTTATGCTTACCGGCAGTGATGAGGAGCCGGATGAGACGCTGCTGAGTGCCTTTCTCAAGCAATATTATCATCAGGCAGCCTTTATTCCGCGCGAAATCCTTTTGCCGCAGGAGCTTTCCGAGACCAGCCTGCTGGAGAGCTGGCTGGCCGAGCGAAAGGGGGCAAGGGTTGCGGTTATTTGTCCGCAGCGTGGTACAAAGCGGGACATCGTGAAGATGGCAGCCGGCAATGCTGAGAAATATCTGGCAGATGAGGCAGCACGGCTTAAGCAGGCGAATGCGCAGACAATGGGTGCGGTAGAGGAGCTTGGCCGCTATTTGAAGCTTCCGCATCAGCCCGTGCGCATGGAATGCTTCGATATCTCCCATATCCAGGGCTCCGAGACCGTGGCATCCATGGTCGTATTTGAGGGCGGCCTGCCGAAGAAATCCGATTATCGACGTTTCAAGATCCGGAGCACTGAAGGCAAACCAGATGATTTTCTGTCCATGCGTGAGGTGACAGCAAGGCGTTATGGCAAGCTTGCAGAGGAGGAACTGCCGGATCTCATCGTAATCGATGGCGGTAAGGGGCAGCTTTCCTCTGCGTTGGAAATCATTCGTGGTGCGGGACATCTCATGGTGCCGGTCGTCGGTCTTGCAAAGCAGTTCGAGCTCATCTTTACGGAAGGCTGCCCGGAACCGGTTGAACTGCCGCGGCACAGTCAGGCACTTTATCTTGTGCAGCGTATCCGTGATGAGGCACATCGTTTTGCTATTACGTATCATCGCAAGCTCAGGGGCAAACGGAATCTTGTTTCCGTATTGGATCATATCGATGGCATCGGTCCCAAGCGGCGCAAGGCGCTTTGGGGACACTTCGGCACGCTTGCCAGGATCAAGGCAGCATCCGTTGAGGAAATGGCTGCGGTTGACGGCATGAATCTGCCTGCGGCAGAGGCAGTTTATAATTTTTTTGCAGCACAGGCAAAGCTTTTGCAGCATGATGATGAAAATGATGTATAATTAAGGAATATTGACATGAATATATTTCGCTGATAGTTTTGTGTAGGAAAGGATCTTTATACGTATGATAGATTTACATGTACATTCTCTGATATCCGATGGCAGCTATATGCCGGCAGCGCTTGCGCG
This sequence comes from uncultured Selenomonadaceae bacterium, assembly GCA_964611665.1. Lineage (GTDB taxonomy): Bacteria > Bacillota > Negativicutes > Selenomonadales > Selenomonadaceae > CAZTAP01. Next base: position 26,566 of record CAZTAP010000009.1, read on the forward strand.
GCTGGCGAAACAACGGGGGCTGCAGGCATTTGCGCTCACGGATCATGAGTCTATTGCAGGTGATGCAGAGGCAGCTGCAGAGGCTGAGCGCCTGGGCATTGATTTCCTGCCGGGCATGGAAATGACCGTGGATTATCAGGAAAGGCGTCTGCATATTGTGTGTCTGGGCTTCTCGGCGGAGCAGGAGGAATTTCAGAAGCTGTACCGGAAGATTCGTTCCATCAAGGAAGCGCGTATGGATGAGCTCATTGCAGGCATTGCGGCGAAGGGCGTAACAATCAGCAGGGAACTGGTAAAAGAGCACGCAATCGGGAATATTCTCGACCGTTATGCGGTCATGCGTTATCTTGTGTCACTGAGGCTTTATGACCATGCACAGCCGCTCTGGGATAATTATATCAATCCGGTCGTGGAGGCTTTGGGACTGGATTACAACGTAACGGCTGAAGAGGCTTTGCCGGCAATCCGTGCGGCGGGCGGCGTGACGTCGCTGGCTCATTTTCATAAAAAGCTCGGTCTTGGCAATTTGAGCAGGGAAGAGCAGGAACAGGCGATTGTGGAGCTTCATGCCCTGGGACTTGATGGCATGGAACGTTTTTATCCGAGTTATACAGAAGAAGATGCGGCTTTTGCTGAGCGCATGATCCGGAAATATGATCTGCTTCCTACGGGCGGAACGGATTTTCATGGCACAAACCGTCCTGGTATAGAGCTTGGCACGGGCTGGCAGGGGAATATACACGTACCATATCAGTATTATGAAAATATTGCAGCGAAAAAACGGCAGGTTTTGGAAAAAACATGTTGTAAACTGTGAGATTTATGATAAGATGATAGCAGAGGCAGAAGAACTGTCCATTCAATCACCTAAGGAGGCGCTTTACGAATGAAAAAATGGGTTTGTACAATTTGTGGATGGATTTATGATGAAGAAGCTGGCGATAAAGATTATGATCTTGCACCGGGTGTTCCGTTCGAAGAATTACCAGAGGATTTTGTCTGCCCGGTATGCGGCGTCGGCAAGGATCAGTTTGAAGAACAGTAAATAACGTCGGTAACGACAAGAAGCAAAGGCGATTTTTCATGACGATGGGTCATGATAAATCGCCTTTTTGTGTGGTGGAGATAAATTACTGTTTATCGAGATGTTTATGATTCGATGAGGTTGACGCCGCCGAGCCAGAGGGCAT
>CAZTAP010000010.1:0-22481 GCA_964611665.1 uncultured Selenomonadaceae bacterium
TTTGCCACGTTTGTTTCACCGTCTTTCTTTTCATTCAAACTACCTCTTACCTAGTTTCCACAATCTTATTTTATATTCCTGCAAAAATCACAGAATAAGCAAAAAAGATATGGTAAAATAAGTGTATGTGTAATATTGTATACATATAAAATGTTTCACGTGAAACATTTTATCAGACTTTGTTGGGAAAGGAAATGCCTATGCCAATCTATAATGCTCCACTGCTCTCCATTGATGCCAAAGAAACCCGCCGCTATGCCGGACTCATGACAGCAGACTTCGACGAAAATCTCATTGAAGCAGCCTGTCTGGAAGCCAGGCTGCTTGCCCGGCCCAAAGGGATCTGGCAGACCTATGATTATGACTGCATAACGCAAACCGTCTATGCAGAGCAGCCCTTTCGAATAGAAGGAAAAAAAATTGGTACCCATCTGGCCGGAGCAGAAAAAGTCATCATTCTGGCTGCCACGGTTGGTGACGATATTGAAGAACACGTGACAAAATATTTTGCAGAGGACCGCTATGCCTATTCCGTATTGCTCGATGCCGCTGCTACCACAGCCGTCGAGCAGATTGCCGATGCCATGGAAAAAGCCATCCAGCCCAAAGCATCCGCCCAGGGCTATACCATGCGCTGGCGGTTCAGCCCCGGCTACGGCGACTGGTCCATGGAGCAGCAGCCCGAACTCCTGCGTACAAGCAAGGCAGACAAAATTGGCATAAGTCTCAGCGAATCTCTGATGCTCATTCCCAGAAAATCCATTACCGCCATCATCGGCCTCGTCCGGGAAGGGACCGGCACCCCAAAGCTCCACTCCCCTAACGGCTGCGCAGCATGTGACCAGCTCAACTGCCCATCCCGTAAAAAATAATCCAGTCTTAGGGGACGGTTCTCTTTTGTTGCAAAAGAGAACCGTCCCCTGCCTGCTGCCTTTTCTGATCTTTATCTGCGTGTGCTTGCACTCTGCTTTATTATTAAGTATACTTATTTACTATAAAAAGAAACCAATCCATCCGCAAAGGAGTTATTTTATATGATCCATATTTTTGATGGTGCCATGGGTACTATGCTGCAATCCGGAGGACTCAAGGCAGGTGCCTGCCCTGAATTAATGAATATCGAACAGCCTGAGGTTGTAAAAAATGTACACAAAGCATATATCGAGGCAGGTTCCACAATCATTGAAACCAACACGTTTGGCGCAAGCTCGCTGAAACTTGAACACTATGGCCTGGCTCACCGCATGACTGAGCTCAATACCGCAGCTGTACACCTCGCAAAAGAAGCTGCTGCAGGAAATGCAAAAGTTGCAGGTTCAATGGGACCTACGGGGAGATTCATCAAACCGTTAGGTGATTTGGATTTCGAAGAAGCATACACTGCTTTTGCCGGACAAGCCAGAGCACTCTCAGCCGCTGGTGCAGATTACATTATTATTGAAACCTGCATTGACCTGCAGGAAATGCGTGCAGCCCTATTGGCAGCAAAAGACGTTTGCAGCCTTCCAGTCATTTGCCAGCTATCCTACAGCGAGGACGGGCGTACGGTCACCGGTACAGATCCACAGACAGCGGCGATCACGCTTGAAGCTATGGGCGCAGATATCATCGGGATCAACTGCTCTCTTGGACCAGAGCAGCTGGTTCCGCTTGTCCATATCCTTGCCGATAATTGCTCCTGCCCGATCAGCGTACAGCCAAATGCCGGCATGCCGCATCTGGAAAACGGACAGACAGTTTTTCCTATGAGCCCTGAAGATTTCGGTCTCTGGGGGCCAAAACTGATTGAAGCAGGAGCCACCTATGTTGGCGGATGCTGCGGCACAACGCCTGCACATATTGCAGCGTTGGCCAAAGCTGCATCAACCTGTCCTGAACCGAAACGCTCTAGAGAAAAACGCCTGCTGCAGCTGACCAGCCGCAGCAAGACTGTAACCATTGATGCCAGCCTGCCAACCCGTCTGATTGGCGAACGCATCAACCCGACAGGACGCAAAAAACTTGCAGCCGAAATTCGCGATGGCTCTCTGCTTTCCGTAAAAAAGGAGGCCATTGACCAGGTACGCGCAGGCGCACATATCCTTGACGTCAATATGGGGGTAGGCGGCATCGATCAGGCAAAAGCGATGCTGCAGGCAATCACGGAAATATCTCAAATCACTGATGCCCCTCTATCCATTGATACAAGCGATTCTGCAGCACTGGAAGCCGGTCTGCGGGCCTATCCGGGCCGTGCTTTGATCAATTCGGTGAGTGCAGAAAGCGAACGCCTGGAAAAGTTTCTGCCCCTTGCAAAGAAATACGGTGCAGCTATTCTGTGTCTGCCAATTACAGAAGATGGTGTCCCAAAAACTGCCGAAGCTCGCCGTGATGCGATTGCCTCGATATTAGAAAAGGCCAAAGCTGCAGGTCTGAAACCCGGCGATTTCCTGCTGGACGGCCTGGTCATGACCGTCTCAGCTGACGCACAGGCCTGCCAGGAGACCCTTCATACATTACAGCTCTACCGTGAAAACTTCGGCTATCCATCTACCATGGGCCTCAGCAATATTTCCTTTGGCCTGCCGAACCGCCCGCTGATCAACAGCACCTTCTTTGCGATGTGCCTGGCTGCCGGTTTGGATGCACCGATTATGAACCCTTATGATGAAGCCATGCAAAATGCCTTAATGGCAAGTGCCGCACTTCTTGGAAAAGATCCGAACGGTCTTGCCTTCAGTAAAAATGAAGTCAATCTTACCGTACCGAAAAAAGCTGCGACAGCTAAACTGCAGAATCTCAGCACCCTGGAGGCAATCAAACAAGCAGTCATCGATGGAGAAAAAGAAACTGTTGTCGAACTTGTAACAAGAGCCATACAGGAAGGACATTCTTCCAATGAAATCACCGAAAAATCTCTCACCGCTGCCATGAATGACATCGGTGTGGATTTTGGTGCCGGACGCCTTTTCCTGCCTCAGGTCCTGCTTTCTGCAGAAACCATGCGTGCTGCTTTTAATAAACTAAAAGAACTCCTCCCTGCCCAGCAGGCTGCAGATAAAGGCACCGTTGTTATTGCTACGGTAAAAGGCGATGTACATGACCTTGGCAAAAATATTGTTGGTGCTCTGCTCGCCAACAGTGGTTTCCATCTCATTGATCTTGGCAAAGATGTTGATGCGCAAACGATTGTGCGTACAGCCATCGAAAAGAATGCTGATATTGTCGGTCTTTGCGCCCTGATGACCACCACAATGGTCCAGATTGACACTGTCATCAAACAACTCCACGAAGCGGGCAGCTCAGCCAAAGTCATCGTCGGCGGCGCCGCACTTACCCAGGAATATGCAGACTCCGCCGGAGCAGATGCCTATGCCCAGGACGGTGTAGTTGCCGTGAAGATTGCAAAAAAGATTGTCGAAGGCTGATTGCTTTATCGAATTGATTTAGGGGACGGTTCTGTTTTGCAACAAAACAGAACCGTCCCCTAAATGTTTCACGTGAAACATTTAGGCAGGATAATAAAAAGGAGGCGCTCAATTCGAGCAGCCTCCTCATTTTGTTTCACGTGAAACATTTTATTTAAGCAAGAACCTTAGCAAGACGGATGTATTCCGGATCAAGCTTCTTTTTGTTCGTAACAGCATCATGCAGATCGATGCAGACGACCTTCCCCTGATTGAAGCCAAACACGACATCCGAAAGGCCGGAAATCAACGCAAGTGCAGCCTTCTCACCGAGCTGACTGGCTTTTACACGGTCATTGACCGACGGCGAGCCGCCACGCTGGATATGTCCAAGAACGGAAACACGTGTATCAAGCTTCGTCTTTTCTGCAATCTGCTTGCCAATATCGATACCACTGCCGACACCTTCCGCAACAACAACAAGGATATAACGCTTGCCACGCTTATAAGCTTCCTTCATATCCTCACAGATCTCATCGATATCATATTCTTCCTCTGGCACAAGAATGTACTCTGCACCACCTGCAATACCAGCAATCATAGCCAGCCAGCCGCAGCGACGTCCCATGACTTCAAGCACAGCAACACGGCGATGTGCCGAAGCAGTATCACGCAGCTTGTTCATCGCATCAATAATCGTATTAGCTGCTGTATCAGAACCGATGGTATAATCAGTTCCCCAGACATCATTATCAATAGTACCCGGCAGACCAACAATCGGAATGCCATGCTCCGCGCTGAGTTTCTGAGCACCGCGCAGACTGCCATCACCACCGATGACAACAAGGCCTTCGATTCCACGATCTACCAGCTTCTGGTAAGCAACAGTACGGCCTTCCGGTGTCTCAAATTCCTTGCAGCGTGCTGTGCCAAGGAACGTACCGCCACGCTGGATGATATCGCCAACATCCTTGGATTCCATTTTGAACATGTCTTCATCAAAAAGGCCCTTGTAACCATTATTGATTCCCCATACGGTTACACCTTCGAATAATGCTGTACGGACAACGGCTCTGGCTGCAGCATTCATCCCTGGGCTGTCGCCACCGCTTGTCATTACTGCAATACTTTTTAACATAGTACTAACCCCTCCCAGAATTATTATTCTCTATAAATTAAAAAAATCCTTGCTGTCAAAGAAATCTTCCTTACCATAATAGCACATAAATCTTCATAAGAAAACAGCAGGCAGAGCGAATTTCTGACTGCTGGAGGAAAAAAACATCTCACGCAGGGGACGGTTCCTTTTTGCAGCAAAACAGAACCGTCCCCTTTTGCTGCAAAAGAGAACCGTCCCTGATGAACAGGATTGGCTTGACAAAAAGAGCCGGCAATGCTAAATTGAATCTAGACGCTGTACAACTGACGGAAGTGGAATTGCCCACAGGGAGTACAGTGATAGAAGCCGACCGTCTGGGCATAGCCTTGGATACGTGTGGGCTTTTTTTGTATCAAGATATTGATCATAAAGGAGATTGCAAAAAATGAAAGAACTTGAACTGAAATATGGCTGTAACCCGAATCAGAAACCTGCAAAGGTCTTTATGAAGGATGGAGAACTTCCTTTCAAGGTCCTGAATGGCAAACCAGGCTATATCAATCTGCTGGACGCACTGAACAGCTGGCAGCTGGTACGTGAACTCAAAGAAGCCACAGGCCTTCCGGCTGCAGCTTCCTTCAAACACGTCAGCCCGGCTGGCGCTGCCGTAGCTGTTCCTCTTTCCGAGATCCTCAAACAGGTGTATTTCGTAGAGGGCATCGAGCTTTCTCCTATCGCTGCTGCCTATATCCGTGCACGCGGTGCAGACCGTATGTCTTCCTATGGCGATTTCGTCGCACTTTCTGATGAGTGTGATGCACAGACGGCATCCTTCCTTAAACGCGAGGTATCGGATGGCATCATCGCGCCGTCTTATTCGGAAGCTGCATTGGAAATCCTGAAGACAAAGCGCAAGGGCAGCTATCTCGTCATTCAGATGGACCCTTCCTACCAGCCGGCACCGATCGAGCACAAACAGGTCTTTGGCGTATGCTTCGAACAGAAACGCAACGATGTCGCAATCACCGAAGAATGCCTGAAGGAAATCCCAACGAAAAACAAGAACATCACGGAAGCTGCGAAACGAGATCTGCTCATCGCACTCATCACGCTCAAATACACACAGTCCAATTCCGTCTGCTATGCAAAAGACGGTCAGGCCATCGGCATCGGCGCCGGCCAGCAGTCCCGTGTCCACTGCACGCGTCTTGCCGGCAATAAAGCGGATGTCTGGTATCTGCGCCAGAGCCCGCAGGTCCTTGCCCTGCCATTCCGTGAGGATGTACGCCGCCCGGACCGCGACAATGCAATCGACGTCTATATCTCTGATGAATATATGGATCTGCTTGGCGATGATAACTGGAAACGCGTCTTCACAGAGAAGCCGCCTGTATTCACGAAGGAAGAAAAGCTTGCCTGGATCGCTACGGCAAAGGATGTGGCTCTCGGCTCCGATGCCTTCTTCCCGTTCGGTGATAATATCGAGCGTGCGCATAAGAGCGGCGTTGCCTTCGTTGCCCAGAGCGGCGGCTCGATCCGCGATGATAATGTCATCGAAACCTGCGATAAATACAACATGGCCATGGCCATGACCCATATCCGTCTCTTCCATCATTGAGCCGGATTTTCCAGAAGAAGCATGCTGCTCAAACCAGCATGCTTCTTTTTAAGTTATCCACAATTTTATGCACATATGCACCATTTGCCTGGTATATTCTGTGGATAACTCATCATTTATCCACAGAAAAAACGTGCAATACCTTTGTCCTGTACAAAGAGATTGCACGCTTTTTTTATTACATAATCAAAGAGAAATTCTCAAATATTCCTCAATATCATCACGAAGCGAAGGGCTTCCTTTCGCCCCCGGCTTCGTGAGCTTCTTCATCTTAGCAACAACCGCATGATAGATATCATCCTCCAGGCTGCCCGGCACGAGTGCTTCCCAATTCGCCGCATTATAGCTGCGCTGCTTGACCGCATTATTCGGCCGCCCGGTGACTTCCAGCTCACAAAGGAACTGGATCTGCTGCGCAGATGGACGAATGTAGTAATGCTCCAGATAATATTTGGAAGGGTAGCTGTACGCCCCATCCTTCCCTGCAGCGGTCCCGCTTCTGTCCTCATTGACGAGCTTGATCCAGACATCGATGATATGCTCATCACTGGTATGCGGACAGACAATCCACTTGGCATTCTGCGTATCCATATAATAGCCAAAGGAATTATCTTCCAGGATTTTCTGAAAACGCTCTGCTTTCTTCCTATCGTTTCGTTTCTCCTGCTGATCCACTGCAGCAGCATTATCCGAATGCAGATGCAAAAGCTTCTGCATCCCGCTATTCTGCGCAGGTTTTGCCGGCTCGGTATCGGCAGAATCCGCTGCAGACTGCTGCTCTGCTACCGTTGCAGGTCCCGCCGCGTCTGCTGTATCCACTGCTGCAGCCAGACAGCCCGGCTGCAGGAGTCCGGCCGCCAATCCTGCTATACATAAAACCTTCCTGATCAATTCTGCCACCAGCCCTTCTGTCTATTTTGCCTTCTTCTTCGGTACCCGGATATGCAGCAGCACATAGTCATCTTCCTGCTCCTCATCGATCCGGATCCCGAGCCCGGAGGACTCCATCTGCTTCGTCGCCTTGCGGATTGTATTGAGATAAATGCGTGCATCTCTTACGATTCCGGTGATTCCCGGCTTCTTTTCCGCCTTTTTCTTCGGCTCCAGCATGGTGCGGATCAGTTCATCCGTCTGCCGCACATTGAGCCCCTGAGCAACGATTTTCTGCAGAGCTTTCAGCTGCAGCTGCTCATCTTTCAGCCGAAGCAGTACGCGTGCATGACGCTCCGTAAGCTGCTCCCTGCTGATCACCTGCTGCACCGGCTGCGGCAGTTTCAACAGGCGCAGCTTATTGGCCAGTGCCGACTGGCTGATGCCCATTCGTTTGGCAAGCGCTTCCTGCGTAAAGGAAAACTCTTTGGAAAGCCTGGCAAAGCCCTCAGCTTCCTCAAAAAAGGACAGATCCTCACGCTGCAGGTTCTCAATGATTGCAATCTCTGCCATCTCCTGATCACTGAGTTCCTTATAAAGCACCGGCACATGCTTCAGCCCGGCCATTTTTGCCGCACGCAGACGTCGCTCACCTGCGATGAGCTCGGCCGTATCCCCTTTCCGCCTGACCAGCAGCGGCTGCAAAATCCCGAACTCCTGCACAGAAGCTGCAAGCTCCTGCAGTGCTTCCTTCTGGAATATCCTGCGCGGCTGGAACGGATTGACCTGAATCTGCTCAATCGGCAGCTCTGCCGGCTCATATTTCACCTCGGCCTTTGGCAGCAATTCTTTCTCCGCTGCCTGCACGTCCTTTTCCTGTATATCCTTGTTTCCCAGTCCGAAAAATTTTCCGAAACCCATCATCATCCACCGCCTAAACTCTGCTACTTCTTATTTCGTTTCTTATCCGCCAAATCCTTTTTTTGCACAGCACCTAAAGGATTTTTTTCCGGCGTTCCCGCCTTGCGCGGATAAACGGCCGGTGTCTGCCGGAGCTTGGGAATCCGGATGACCGCACGTACATCATCAAGGCCCGGCAGCTTGACCGGACAGCTCTGCAGCTTGCCGCCGCCCAGTAATTTTACTGCCTGGAGGGCCTCCTGCATCTCTTCCTTATACTGCATGCCCTTGAGTGCGACAAAAAAACCTCCTTTGCGCACAAAAGGCAGACAGTATTCCGCAAGGATTGGCAGACGTGCAACCGCCCTGGATACGGCCGCATCAAACCGCTCACGGTAAAGACGGCTGCGCGCAGCCTCTTCGGCACGCGCATGGATGCATTCCACACCGCTGAGACCAAGCGCATCCGTGACCTCCTGCAGGAACTTCACGCGCTTATTCAGCGAATCCAGCAAAGTAAGCTTCAGATCCGGCCGGTAAATCTTGAGCGGCAGCCCTGGAAAACCTGCTCCGGTCCCCACATCGATGATGCTGGCACCTTCAGGAAATACCTGCTCATCCCAGGCGGAAAGCGAATCGATCATATGCTTGACCGCTACCTCATGCGGCTCCGTGATCGCCGTGAGATTCATTTTCCCGTTCCATTCGATGAGCAGTTCAAAATACCGGTTGAATTGCCCGATCTGCTGCGCCGTCAGTACAATGCCATATTCTTCTGCTGCCTTCTGCAGCTCTTCCTTAAACATGTTTCTGCTCCCTGAGGCGGCGCTGCTGCTCAAGATAGACCAGCAGTACAGAAATATCTGCAGGCGAAACACCCGAAATGCGGCTGGCCTGCCCAACGGAAAGCGGCCGGATCAGAGCAAGCTTCTCCCTGGCCTCATCGCGCAGGCTCGGTACCTCCTGATAATCGATCGTATCCGGCAGCAGCTTCGCCTCCAGCTTCTCCATATGAGCAACCTGCTCCAGCTGCTTCTTGATATAGCCCTCATAGCGTATGGAGATTTCCACCTGTTCCCTGACCTCTTTGCCCAGTTCCGGAAGCTCAAACGGCTCCTGGAGATCTGCATAGGTCACTTCAGTACGGCGCAGCAGCTCATATAAAGAAGTCGTCGTACGAATCGGGCTCGTATGTGCAGCCGCAAGCTTCGCAAGCGTCTCCTGGGCCGGGTTCAGCTTCGTCTGCTGCAGCATGCGCATCGCCTCTGCAATGCCCTTTTTCTTCGCCTGGAAACGCGCATAGCGCTCATCCGAGACCAGCCCCACGCGCCTGCCCATTTCCGTGAGGCGCAGATCAGCATTGTCCTGGCGCAAAAGCAGCCGGTATTCTGCCCGCGAAGTCATGATCCGATACGGCTCATGCGTGCCCTTCGTAACCAGATCATCGATGAGTACTCCGAGATAGGCATCGGAGCGCTTAAGAATCAAAGGCTCTTCCTGCCGGATGAACATCGCGGCATTGATACCCGCAATGATGCCCTGGGCTGCAGCCTCTTCATAGCCGGAAGTCCCATTCGCCTGACCGGCAGAAAAAAGGCCCGATAATTTCTTGAACTCCAGCGTCGGTTTGAGCTGCAGCGGGTTGATGCAGTCATATTCAATGGCATAGCCCGCACGCATGACCTTCACATGCTCAAGTCCGGGGATCGTCTTCAGGAAGGCAAGCTGCACATCCATCGGCATGCTCGTTGACATGCCCTGCACATAGACCTCATTCGTATGCAGGCCCTCCGGCTCGAGAAAGAGCTGATGGCGCTCCTTGTCCGGGAAGCGCAGGATCTTCGTCTCGATGGACGGACAGTAACGCGGCCCGATGCCCTCGATGATGCCGTTAGCCATCGGCGCACGATCCATATTGTCCCGCAGGATTTTATGCGTCGCTTCATTCGTATAGGTCAGCCAGCACGGAATCTGCTCGCGCGTCGTCTCATCACTCATAAAGGAGAAATTCCGCGCCTCATCATCGCCCGGCTGGATTTCCATTTTGTCATAATCCAGCGTGCGCGCATCGACGCGCGCCGGCGTCCCGGTCTTGAAGCGCATGAGCTCGATACCCGCCTGCTGTAAAGATTCCGATAATTTCATAGCCGCGCGCTGTCCGTTCGGGCCGCCGGTATAGGTATGCTCACCGATGATGATGCGTCCCCTGAGATATGTTCCCGAAGCCAGCACGACCGCTTTGGCCAGATAGACCTCACCGGTCTCGACCTCAACGCCCCGGACTTCCCCCTGCTCCACGAGCAGCTTCTCGATCAGGAGCTGCTTCACATCGAGATTCTGCTGATTTTCGCAGGTTTCCTTCATCGTGAACTGATAGAGCTTCTTATCGGCCTGAGCGCGCAGCGCATGCACGGCAGGTCCCTTGCCGGTATTGAGCATGCGGAACTGGATGCAGGTCTTATCTGCATTCACGCCCATTTCACCGCCCAGCGCATCAAGCTCACGCACCAGATGCCCTTTGGCAGGGCCCCCCACCGATGGATTGCACGGCATCAGCGCGATATTATCCATGCTCAGCGTGGCCAAAAGCGTACGGCAGCCGATACGCGCCGCGGCCAGCCCTGCTTCAACACCGGCATGGCCGGCACCAATGACAATGATGTCATATTCTCCTGCGATAAACAAAATCCTTACCTCCTATTTTCCAATACAAAACTGGGAAAAAATCTGATCGATGATATCCTCGCCGACCGTCTCCCCCGTAATCTCGCCAAGCTTTTCCCAGGCAGAACGCAGATCGATCACCACGAAATCCGCACTCATGCCCTCTTCAATCGTACGCTCCGCCGCAGCCAGATGCTCATCCGACTTCTGCAGGATATCCATCTGCCGCACATTGCTCACAAAGGAGCCCTCTTCCGTACGCAGCTCACTGCCATAGACCTTTTCGACGATCGCCTGCTCCAGCGTCTCCAGTCCTTTTTCCGCCAGCGTGGAAATCTCCAGGATCCGCTGCCCCGGAAAACGCTTCTGCAGCTCTTCCGGCTTCACCACGGACTGCAGATCCGTCTTGTTGAGCAGCAGCAAAGCCTCATGTCCCTCGATGAGCTGCAGGATCTCCTCATCCTCCGCGGAAAGCGCCCGTGAAGAATCAAAGAGCGCAAGCACCAGTGCTGCACTGTCCACATAGCTTCTGGCCTTGTCTACACCGATCTTCTCGACCACGTCTTCCGTGGCCCGGATGCCCGCCGTATCGATGATCCGGAGCGGCACACCGCCGATATCCGCGTATTCCTCGATGCTGTCCCGGGTAGTGCCCGGAATATCCGTGACGATTGCGCGCTGCTCGCGCAAAAGTGCATTCAGCAGACTGGACTTGCCTACGTTCGGCTTGCCGATGATTGCTGTTTCCAGCCCGTCGCGCAGGATCCTTCCCGTATTTGCCGTGCGCAGAAGTCCGTCCAGCTCCCCGCGCAGCTGGCTGATCTTGGCCTGCACTTCAGAAACCACGACCTCGTCCACATCGTCCTCAGGGAAATCGATAGCTGCCTCAAGGTGGGCGATCATTTCCAGGATGCTATGCCGAAGTTCATGGATACGTCCGGAAAACCTGCCGCTCAAATGCCCCGCAGCCATATCCAGAGAAGCCTCGGTCTTGGCCTGGATGATATCCATGACCGCCTGGGCCTGCGTGAGATCGAGACGGCCGTTCAGGAATGCACGCTTCGTGAATTCGCCGCGCTCAGCCGGCCTCGCCCCATGCGCATAGGTAAGGGCCAGCGTCTCTTTGAGCGGCATTCTGCCGCCATGGCACTGCAGCTCCACCACATCCTCCTTCGTATAGGAATGCGGCGTACGCATGACGAGACAGATGGCCTCGTCCACCATCGCGCCATCATCACGCACGATCTGCCCGAAAAGTGCCTGATAAGAGCGCGCCTCCCGAAGCTGCCTGCCGCTTTGCGCCCGAAAAATCCTCTCTGCTGTTTCAATGGCTCCCTCTCCGCTGATGCGGATGATGCCGATGCCGCTCTCACCACTGGCCGTCGCAATGGCACTGATGGTATCTCCCTGCTGCATGATGCTCCTCCTTCTTTTTATCAAAAAAAGGCTGCCTCAACTAAATGAGACAGCCCTTTCACAGTTCTCTCGATCAACATAAAACACAGGCAAGGGCCAAAAGCCGATGCTTCGTCTTTATTCTTCAGATTCCTGGGACTTGTAGTCCCGGCGCGGTGCATGTTTCGGCTCAATGACAACCTTACGGAAAGGTTCCTCCCCTGCACTGTAGGTCATGACCCGGCGATTGTCCTGCAAAGCCATATGGATGATCTTGCGCTCATGGCGGTTCATCGGCTCCAGCATGATCTTCTCACCGGTATGGCGGGCCTTGTCAGCCAGACGCAGAGCCAGGCGGCGCAGCGTCTCCTCGCGGCGGCTGCGGTAGTTCTCCACATCGATGACAATGCGGACCTTCTCCTCAGACAGTCCGCGGTTCGCGGCCAGATTGGCCAGATACTGCAGTGCATCGAGTGTCTGTCCGTGCTTGCCGATGAGAATGCCCAGATTCTCGCCAATCAGATTGTAAACGGAACAGTCTTCCTTATCTTCACGCTCCAGACGGACCTCCAGCTGCATCGCAGTGAAAATCTCTTCCAGGAATTTCGTCGCCTTTTCCAAAGGCGTGAGTTCCTTGACCGTGATCCGCACCTTTGCCGGCTTCGTGCCGATCAGACCAAAAAATCCCTTGGATGGCTCCTCGAGGACCTCATAGGTCACACGGTCCTCAGACACATTCAGCTCTGCCAAAGCCGCACGATATGCGTCTTCTACAGTTTTACCGGTCTTTTCCAGTACCTCTGCCATGGTCAGGCAGCCCCCTTCACTTTTTTGTCTTCACCACGATACATCCACCACTGCTGGATGATCTGGACAATATTCATTGTTACCCAGTAAAGTACAAGTCCTGCAGGGAAATTCAGACTGATATAACCAATGAAAATCGGCATGAAAATCATCATGATCTTCATCTGCTGATTCATTTCTGTCGTCGTCTGCTTCTGCTGCAGGAAGGTCGTAAGCGCAGACAGCACCGGCAGGATATAGAGAGGGTCCGGCTCCGACAGGGTCGGCAGCCACATGAAGCCAGGCGTACCCGTATAGCTGAAATTCTGCAGAGCATAGAACATGCCCATGAGGATTGGCATCTGAATGATCAGCGGCAGGCAGCCTGCGAGCGGATTCACGCCAGCTTCCTTATAGAGCTCACCGATTTTCTGCTGCATGAGCTGTGGATTATTCTTGTACTGCTCCTGCAGCTTCTTCATCTTCGGCTGCAGATCCTGCATGCCCTTCATCGACTTGACCTGCTTGACCGTCAGAGGATACAGGCAGAGCTTAATGAGAATGGTCAGCATAATGATCGCCAGACCATAGTTATCAAAACCAACCGAAGCGGTTATGCCATGGAAAAACTCCAAAATCCAGTGCAGTATAGCCTCGATTGGCTCAAAAATCGTTGAGAAAAAACTCAAATCATCACATCCTAAACTTTTTAACATGGTTATGGAACGGGATCATAACCACCCTTATGGAACGGATGGCAGCGCAGCACACGCTTCACAGCCATCCAGCCCCCCTTCATGGCCCCGTATTTTTCAATCGCAATAAGTGCATATTCCGAACACGTCGGAATATAACGACAGGAGGGTGGTTTTAGCGGGGAAAGAAATACCCGGTAAAACTTGATCAGCAACAAAAAAACCTGCTTCATCCTTACTTCGCCTCTTGTCTGAAAATTCCGGCCTTCCTGCCCAAACTGAGGAACGCCTTCTCCACCGTATCGTATTTCACATCAACGACAGCCTTTCTGCCGACAAGCAGCAGACGCACGCCGCCTCTTACTTCATGCTGATGCAGACGATAGCTTTCACGGAGCAAACGCTTGACGCGGTTGCGTACGACCGCATGACCAAGCTTCTTGCCGGCTGCGAAGCCGACTTTGTCCTCCAGCCCATTTGCTGCAAAGACATACAGTACCAGATACCGGTTCGCGTAGGAACGTCCGTAACGGTAAACCGTCTGGAACTCTTTATTCTGTCGCAGAATCCTCCGCTTCGGTAATTTCAACATTCGTGAGTCCTCATTTTGTTCGCTAAATGTTCGCTAAACGGAAAAAATAGGTCACCGGAGTGACCTAATATTATGCCGTAAGCTTCTTTCTGCCTCTGGCACGTCTTCTCTTGATTACAAGGCGGCCGCCTTTCGTCTTCATGCGCTCACGGAAGCCATGCGTAGCTTTCTTCCAGTGGTTATTCGGCTGATATGTCTGTTTCATTCCTGTAACACCTCCTTACAAAATACAAGAACAATTCTCGGTCAAAATCATCAAAATCTATACTCTCACAAATTTTAACTACGCTAAATTATAGACTACGCCGCCTGGAGTGTCAAGATTTTTCGGGCTGGTTATCCACGACAAAATGTGAATATCTTACGGTTTTTTCCGTCTTTTTCCCGAAAAACTGTTGATAACTTGCGGTTAGTTTGATAAGATATTCATGACTATTTTTACGGATATCCACATTTTGCAGGATATTTATACACAGAACTACTAATTTTATGAACAAAACTGAACGTTTTATCCACAATTCCATAAAACCTTTTCCTTATATATATTACAAAGCTTCGTGAAAATTCCGTTCCACGATTTTGTAATTTTTTTTCCGCCGAATACCGCAAAACAATCCACGTTATCCACAGGTGTGGATAAAAATGTGGATAACTTTTCCCACATGTTCATAAAATTTGTTGATATCTCATTTCAGAAAGGATTTTTCGCATGGATCAGACACAATTGCAGACAATCTGGGAGCAGATTCTGCAAAAAATACAGGAGCAGGAATCACTCACCGAGGCTGCCTGTAAGAAATGGCTCGCTCCTGTGCGCCCCCTTGCCATCACAGCGACGACGCTCGAGCTTGGTACGCCGAACAATTTTTACAAGGAATGGATTGAAGGACGCTACCTTCCCTTTTTGGAAGACGCCGTCTTCGCTGTGACCCAGGAAAAGCTGGACATCGTCATGAAAAGCCTGAACCTCGACGCACCGCCTGCTGCCGAGCCGGAACTCCCGCAGGAGAACGACAAGCCTGTACAGGAAACCCTCATCGATGAAACCAGCAGCGACAAAAATCCTGTTCAGCCAAATATGACAGACAGCAGCAATGTGCATGTACGTGAAACACCGGAACAGATTGCTCCGGGCGATGCTTCGTCGCTGAATCCAAAATATACCTTTGAAACCTTTGTCACCGGTAATTCCAACCGCTTTGCGCATGCTGCAGCACTTGCCGTCGCAGAATCTCCGGGCAAGGTCTACAATCCTTTCTTCATGTACGGCGGCGTCGGGCTGGGCAAAACCCATCTCATGCACGCCATTGGCCACAAAATCCTGCAGAACCATCCGGAAATGCGCGTACTTTATATTTCCAGTGAAAAATTCACGAATGAGCTCATCAACTCGATCCGCGATGGCAATCCGGAGGCCTTCCGCCAGAAATACCGCAACATTGATGTACTGCTCGTCGATGATATCCAGTTCCTGTCCAAAAAGGAACATACGCAGGAGGAGTTCTTCCATACCTTCAACACCCTGCATGATGCGAACAAGCATATCATTCTCTCAAGCGACCGTCATCCGCGTGAGATCCAGACACTGGAGGACCGCCTGCGTTCCCGCTTCGAATGGGGACTCATCACCGATATCCAGGCTCCGGACCTCGAAACGCGTATTGCCATCCTGAAGAAAAAAGCGCTTTTGGAGAACCTCAACGTACCGAATGATGTGATGGTCTACATCGCAAGCCGTATCGACAACAATATCCGTGAGCTGGAAGGCGCGCTGACCCGTGTCGTAGCCTATGCCTCCCTCACCAAACAGACGATTTCCACGGATCTCGTAGCGGAAGCCCTGAAAAATGTATTCCCTTCGACCAAGACAAAGGAAATCACGCTCGAGCTCATCCAGGAAATCGTAGCTTCTTACTTCAAAATAAAAATCGATGACCTGCACGCCAAGAAGCGCACGCGCAATCTGGCTTTCCCGCGGCAGATCGCCATGTATCTGTGCCGTGAGCTCACCGATACTTCCCTGCCCCAGATTGGCAGCTGTTTCGGCGGCCGTGACCATACGACGGTCATCCATGCTTACGACAAGATCAGCAAAGAACGCAACGAAGATATCAAGCTCGATAATACCATCAAGGAACTCATCGGACGCATCGAGCGCATGTAGTGCATAACTCTGTGGATAAGGCATCGGATATCCTGTTCATGGAATTGTGGATAAATGAGGAGGAGGTTATCCCCGTGGATAGTGTGGATAACCTCCCCTATTCTTATCGACAAGTTATGCACGTCTCAAATGTTGATAAATCCTAAGAAAAACCGACTTATCAACATTTCCACAGGCCCTACTACTACGACGACTATTTTTTTTATATTTACAAGAACGTAATATTCTATAAAGAGGAGCACGCAAAATGAAGTTTACCTGCCAGAAAAATGAGCTGGTCCAGGCCATCCAGATCGTATCCAAGGCCGTATCCAGCAAACCGCAAATGCCGGTATTATCCGGAATCTTTCTGAAAGCTGAGAATAACAAATTAGAGCTTCAGGCCACGGATTATGAACTGGGCATCCTTTGCACCATCGAATCTGAAGTCGAAGATCCCGGTATGATCGTTCTCTCCGGACGCTATCTGCAGGAAGTTATCCGCAAGCTGCCTGGGGAAAACGTCACGATTGCTTATGACCGGGAAGAAAAAATAGCAAAGATCAATTCCAATACAGCAAACTTCACGCTTCGCAGCATGGAAGCCAACGAATTCCCAACGATCCACTACCTTGAAGGCAATCTGAACTTCCAGATCCGCGACAATATCCTGCGGGATCTGGTGAAAAAGACCGTATTTGCCTGTTCAAACGATGAAGCACGTCCGGTTTTCACAGGCTGTCTCATGGAAGTCAGTGATTCGAGCGTGACCATGGCTGCAACGAATACGCACCGTCTCTCCGTCAAAAAGGAAATCCTTGATGATTTCCAGGGAAGCATCAAGATCATCATTCCATCAAAAGTCCTAAATGAACTTTTGCGCATCATGGTATCCGAGATTCCGAGCAACGTGGAGGTCTGCTGCTCATACAACCAGATCAGCTTCAAATTCGAGAATGTCTATCTGACTTCCCGTCTCATCGAAGGTCAGTTCCCGGACTATCAGCGGGTCATCCCACCATCCTTCAATACTCATGTCACGCTGAATACCGCAGATTTCCTCTCGGCAGTCGATCGTGTATCGCTCATTGCCAGAGCAGGTGAATACAATATCATCCGTCTGGAATTCACAAGCGGACAGGTCAGGATTTCCTCAAACAATCCGGATATCGGCAACGCTGAAGAAATCGTTCCGGCCGGAGTCGAAGGTCCTGAAGTCAATATTGCCTTCAATGCCAAATACGTTACGGACGTGCTGAAGAACATCGACAGCGAGACCTTTCATTTCTCGCTGAACCAGTCGCTGAATCCGGCAGCTGTACGCGAGGAAAATAACGACACCTTCACGTACATCGTAACGCCTGTACGAACTGCACATTAACATCGAAAACTGCTGGCCGCCGTTCAACGGCGGCTTTTTTCAAAAGGAGAAAGATTATGGAAACGATCGAAATCAACACGGAAACCATACAGCTCGACCAGCTTTTGAAATGGGCGGGCATCATCGAATCCGGCGGTCAGGTCAAACTGCTGCTGGCTGATGAGCTCATCAAGCTCAACGGAGCCATCGAAACAGCTAAGCGCCGCAAGATCAAGCCGGGAGATATCATTGAAATCGTCGGCGAGGGAACCTGGAAAGTTGTAAGACAAGGTGAATAAGCGCGATGAGGGTAAATACGATCACGTTAAGAAATTATCGGAACTATAAAGACCTCACCTTGGATTTATCCGAAAACATCAACGTATTTCTAGGACAAAACGCCCAAGGTAAGACAAATGTTGTCGAAGCGGTCTATTATGCTGCTATGGGACATTCGCACCGTACGAACGCAGATGCTGAACTCATCCGCTGGGAAGAGCCGGCAGCCAGCATGAAGCTCGATTTCGAGCGGCTTGGGGTAGAGAATGTACTGGAGTTCCAGTTCAGCCGTGAAAAACGGCGTCAGATCCTCTATAACGGACAGAGCATCCGTACCAAGGAGCTCATGGGTGCGATGAATGCCGTGCTTTTCTCGCCGGAGGATCTCTTCCTGATCAAGGGGGCTCCGGCAGGCCGGCGCAAGTTTCTGGATGGAGAGATTTCTCAGGCAAGTCCGGCCTACTATCATGAGCTCACGCAGTATAATCGCATCGTCTCCCAGCGCAATACCCTGCTGAAGCGCATCCGCGAGCACAAGGCCCGCCCCGATATGCTGGAGCTTTGGGATACGCAGCTCGCAGAGAGCGGTGCGAAGATCGTGGCCAAGCGCAGGGAGGCTGTAAAGAAGCTCAATATGCTGGCCAATCTCATGCAGCGCCGGATTTCTGCCAATGCAGAGAACCTCACGCTGCAATACTGCATGCACGGAACGGAGGAGTCCGTGCCTCCCGTGACAGAGCAGCTTGTTTCATGGTATAATAAGAAGCTGAAGGAGTCTGCAGAGCTGGACATTCTGCGCGGCTCGACAGGAGTCGGACCACACCGGGACGATATCCTGCTCGAGGTCAACGGCATCAATCTTCGCTCCTTTGGCTCGCAGGGCCAGCAGCGTACGGGAGTGCTGGCTCTGAAGCTTTCTGAGCTGGAATTCCTGCGTTCGGAGACGGGGGAATATCCGGTGCTTTTGCTGGATGATGTAATGAGTGAGCTCGATAAAGTAAGAAGAGCGCAGCTCATGGAGTTCATCCGGCGCGAGCGCATCCAGACGCTGATCACGGCGACGGATGAAGCGTATTTTCCGGCAGAGCGCATCGGGCGCTACTACCGTGTAAAGTCCGGAGAAATCACGAACGGATGAACAGGCAGAGCGGGGTGAGAATGTGGCAAGGCGTACACCAGGCTGTGAGCTGGTGAAATCGGTCATACCGAAAAGCATCCATCAATGGGGACCAGCGGTGGAAAAGGAATATCTGACGCATTCGGTCTGCCGGCACTGGGATGAAATCGTCGGTCAGATGATCGCGGCGAATGTCAGGGCTGCCGGCGTGGAGCGCAGGATACTCTGGCTTTCCTGCTATAATGCGAGCTGGCGCAATGAGATCATGATGCGTCAGCTCGATATCATCGCTCGTGTGAACCGCTATGCGGGCAGCAATCTCGTACGGGAGCTGCGCTTCTGCTCGCCGAAGAAGAAGGAAGAGCTGGAGCATCCGGAGACTGCCGGTCGGGAAAAATCCCTGGAAGAGCTGCATCTGGGCAGGACACTGCCCAAACTGCAGCTGACGGAGGATGAGCAGCAAAAGGCCAGAGAAGTGAGCGGAGGCCTGAAGGATGATGATTTGCGCCGGAAACTTTGTGCGCTCTACCAAAAGCAGCTCAAGCTGGAGAAGCTCGAACGGGAGCATGACTGGCATCCTTGTGCGCGCTGCGGCGCGCAGTGTGCGAAGGAACAGGAATACTGCAGTGTCTGCCGTCGCACTGTACGCAGCGAGCTGGAGCAGAAAGTCCGGCAGTTCCTGCGCGATATGCCCTGGGCACGCTATGGGGATGTCTATGAATATGTCAAATGTCCGGCGGAGATGGTGAACCTGCAGCGCGTGCGTCTGGTCCAGGCACTGGCGGCACGGGTCGAGGCCGGCGATACGACGAGCCTTGATGCGAAGACGCTCGTGATGCTGTATCGCTGTGTGCCGCCGGAACAGCTTACCGATGAGCTCGTGGAGAGCACATTATACCGCTTGCGCAACGATCTGCGCAAGCCGAAGGAATTCAAGCCGCGCAGGCGCTATGAAGTATTGGGCCGCAAGCGGCCGGAGCAAAGGGGTAATGCATGATGTTCCTGCATTTAGGCAGTGACTGGGCCGTAGCTGTACGGGACGTTGTTTCCATTCATGATTATGCGATTTTTGCAGATGAAGGGAATCGTAAGTATTTGAACCAAATAGAAGAGCAGGGCAGGTTGGTGGATTGCTCAGAGAAAGATCCGAAGGCTGTCGTCGTTACTGCGGACAAGGTATATGTTTCGGCGATTTCTTCCCTTACTTTGAAGCGCCGGGCCAATCAGCCTTTTCCTATAGAATAGATTGAACAATATGGAGGATAAAGATACTTTATGGAAAATGATCAGGATAAAATGAACGAAACAAATCAGACTGCAGCTCCGGATCCGATGGATGAGCTGGAGGATAAGGATCTTGACCTGGAAAACGTAGAGATCCATATGGATGCGAGCAGTGCAGATGTATCCGCTGTCGAGGGAGATTATGGTGCAGAGCAGATTCAGATCCTCGAAGGGCTGGAGGCAGTGCGCAAGCGTCCGGGCATGTACATCGGCAGTACATCGGAGCGCGGCCTGCACCATCTGGTCTATGAGGTCGTGGATAACTCAATCGATGAGGCCCTGGCTGGTTATTGCAGCCATGTCGATGTAACCATCGAGCAGGATAACAGCATCACGGTTGTTGATAATGGCCGTGGCATTCCGGTCGATATGCATGAAAGCGGCCAGCCGGCCGTTGAGGTCGTTCTGACCGTACTGCATGCCGGCGGCAAGTTCGGCGGCGATGGCTATAAGGTATCCGGCGGACTTCATGGCGTCGGCGTCTCCGTCGTCAATGCGCTGAGCACGTCCATGGAGGTGCAGGTCAAGCGCGATGGCAAGATCCATGAGATTTCTTTCTCCCGCGGTGTGACGAAGAGTCCGCTGAAGGTTATCGGTGAGACGGAAGAAACGGGTACGCGCGTGCATTTTACACCAGATCCGGAGATCTTCACGGTGACGGCGTACAATTTCGATACGCTCAAGCATCGTCTGCGCGAACTGGCCTTCCTGAATCAGGGCATTACGATCACGCTTACGGATAAGCGCGATGGACGCCGTGATACGTATTTCTATGAGGGCGGTATCCGTTCCTTCGTGCAGCATCTGAACCGCAAAAAGGAAGTCATCAACCCGGAGCCAATCTATTTCAATGGCACGAAGGATGAGAATGTCGTCGAGATTGCCATGCAGTACAACGACAGCTATACAGAGAACATCTACAGCTTCGTCAATAATATCAACACAGAAGAGGGCGGCACGCATCTGGCCGGCTTCAAGATCGCGCTCACGCGTGCGGCCAATGATTTCGCGCGCAAGCAGGGCATCCTGAAGACCAATGACGGCAACCTCTCGGGTGAGGATGTGCGTGAGGGTCTTACGTGCGTCATCAGCCTGAAAATCCATGAGCCGCAGTTCGAAGGCCAGACGAAGACGAAGCTCGGCAACTCGGAAATCCGCGGTATCGTAGACTCTATCGTGACGGAGGGGCTTTCGGAGTATTTCGAGGAGAATCCGGCGGTCACGAAGAAGATTGTCGAGAAGTCCATCATGGCTTCCCGTGCGCGTGAGGCAGCACGCAAGGCGCGCGAGCTTACGCGCCGCAAGAATGCACTTGAGGTCAGCAGCCTGCCGGGCAAGCTTGCCGACTGTTCGGTCAAGGATCCGGAACAGGCTGAGATCTACATCGTCGAGGGTGATTCTGCAGGCGGTTCGGCCAAGCAGGGCCGCGACCGCCGTTTCCAGGCCATCCTGCCGCTGCGCGGCAAGATCCTGAACGTTGAGAAGGCACGTCTTGACAAAATTTTCGCCAATGCCGAGATCCGCACGATGATCACGGCCTTTGGCACGGGCATCAGCGAGGATTTCGATCTCGCGAAGCGCCGTTATGGCAAGATCATCATCATGACCGATGCCGATGTCGATGGTGCCCATATCCGTACGCTTCTTCTGACCTTCTTCTATCGCTATATGAAGCCGCTCATTGAGCATGGTCATGTTTTCATTGCGCAGCCGCCGCTTTATCAGATCCGCAAGGGCAAAAAGCATTGGTATACGTACAGTGATGATGAACTTGCGCGTACACTCGATGAGATCGGCCGTGACAATATCGCCGTCCAGCGCTACAAAGGTCTGGGCGAGATGAATCCGGAGCAGCTTTGGGAAACGACGATGGACCCGTCTGGCCGCACAATGCTGCAGGTACAGATGGAGGATGCGGAGGAAGCTGATGAGCTCTTTACGATTCTCATGGGTGACAAGGTAGAGCCGCGCCGTCAGTTCATCGAAGAGCATGCAAATCTCGTAAAGAATCTTGATATTTGATTTTTGATAGTTGATTGTATAGAGCGCTGGAGAATACCAGCGCTCTATTTTTCATCTATTTTTCATGCAGGCTGCATGGATTTGCGCTAGAATAGAAAGATAGATGAAAAAAGCCGGTACATACAGGGAAGCTGAAGTGGCCGGGGGAGAGGAAGATGGAACTTGGAAAATGAGAATGCTTTACTGGTCTGCCGGGAGCTTTCCATGTCTTATGCTGGTACACCGGTATTGAACAAGATCGACTTATCCATTCCGAGAGGGAGGATCATCG
>CAZTAP010000010.1:22581-27719 GCA_964611665.1 uncultured Selenomonadaceae bacterium
GGTACACCGGTATTGAACAAGATCGACTTATCCATTCCGAGAGGGAGGATCATCGGCCTGCTGGGGCCGAATGGCAGCGGTAAGACGACGCTGATGAAGCTTTGCAATGGTCTTTTGCAGCCGGTCTCGGGAAGCATCACGATCGGAGGCTGGCCGGTAGGTGTCGAGACAAAGAAAATCGTATCCTTTTTGCCGGAGAGGACCTATTTCATGCCCTGGATGCGCGTAAAGAATCTTGTGAAAATGTTCCGGGATTTCTATGAGGATTTCGATGAGGCGCGTGCCCATGAAATGATGCATATGCTGGAAATCGATGAGCAGCAGCCCTTGAAAAATTTATCCAAAGGCACGAAGGAAAAGGTGCAGCTTATCCTGGTCATGAGCCGGAAGGCTGATCTGTATATGCTGGATGAGCCGATCGGCGGTGTGGACCCTGCGGCCAGGGAGTATATTCTTCATACGGTACTGGCGAACTATGGCCGGCCGGCATCCCTGCTCATTTCCACACATCTTGTGCATGATATCGAGCCTATACTGGATGATGCAATCTTTATCCGCAAGGGCAATATCCTCCGCTATGATTCTGTGGCAGAAATACGCAAAGAAACAGGACTGAGCCTGGAGGATTACTTTAAGGAGGAATACAAATGCTGCTGAAGCTTTTGAAATATGAGGGAATGGTGCTGGGCAGGCTGCTTTTGCCTTTTGATCTGCTGTGCCTCGTTCTGATTGTGCTGGAACGATATATTCTTGTTGATTCCGGGCTGGTGCTCGCGATGCTCTGGCTGACCATCATGACTTCATTTTTTGCGCATGCGGTACTGGTTGTGCGGCGATTTTACTGCAATTTCTTCCATGATGAAGGGTATCTGACCTTCACGCTGCCGGCGAAAGCCTGGCAGCATGTCCTGGCGAAATTTCTTTGTGCTGTTTTTTTCCTGGTTCTGGGATATTATGTCATCCAGTTCACGCTGGGCATCGTGGAGGAGGAGGGCATGTTTGCTGTTCTGGAGGCAATTCAGGAATTCCACTATGCAGGACTGCGGCATGATTTTACTGCGCGTTTTGGAGCAGTGATCATGGCTGCCTGCTCCTATTGTCTGTTCATGTATTTTTGTATCGTCGTTGGCCGTTACTGGCGGAACCATCCGGTGCTTGGAGCGGTTTTGACGGCCATTTTGATGAAAACGCTGCTGTTTATCTTCATTTCGGGCAGTGTGGTTTCCGATATATTTTTCAATCTTATCTATCTCGGTGTGACTTGCTGGCTGCTGGAGCATAAACTGAACTTAACATAAAAAATTGACTTTTTGACTTTTATACTTGCAAATTTCTTTTGGCTATGCTATATTATGGGTAAAGAAAATCCTTTCACTTTCAAGGGGAGTAGCTGAACGGCCGGGTCATCGTCAGTACGGAAGATCGCAGGATCATCCCGGTGCGGCCGACATATCATGTAAGCGAGACCTTGTTCTGTACGCACTGGTAGTCTGTGTATGGAGCAGGGTTTTTTGTATATCAGATGAATGGCAGCAGGCTATGTACATTGAAGCCTGCTGGCTGCGTGGTTAAAGGGGGAAATTTTGATGAATACAATAAAGACAACGATTCTCATGGCCTTGCTGACCGGACTTCTTGTTGCGGTCGGCGGCTTTTTCGGCGGCTCGCATGGTGCGGCCATCATGCTGGTCATTTCTTTGGGCATGAATTTCTTTTCTTACTGGTTCAGTGACAGTATCGTGCTCAGAGCTTATGATGCAAGGGAGATTGATGAGTCTCAGGCACCGGAGCTTTACCGGCTGGTGCAGGGTCTGGCAGCGAATGCGGAGCTGCCGATGCCGAAGGTCTGCATCATCGACACGGATATCCCGAATGCTTTTGCCACAGGGCGCAATCCGTCGCATGCGGCTGTTGCCGTGACGACGGGCATCATGCGTGCACTGCAGTATGAGGAGCTTGGCGGTGTGCTTGCGCATGAGCTTTCGCATATCAAGCATCGTGATACGCTGATTTCCACGATTGCAGCTTCGATTGCGGGCGTCATCTCCATGATTGCGAATATCGCACAGTGGGCGGCTATTTTTGGCCTGGGGCGCTCAAGTGATGATGATGACAACGGCGGCCTCGTTGGCATGCTGTTTACGATCATCGTGGCGCCAATCGCAGCCATGCTCATCCAGCTCGCCATCTCACGTTCGCGTGAGTATGAGGCGGATAAGAGCGGCGGCCAGATCTGCGGCAATCCGCTGGCTCTTGCCTCTGCGCTGGAAAAGATCGAGTATTATGCACAGAATGCACGTCCGATGGAGCAGGCGACACCTGCGACCTCGCATATGTTCATCATCAATCCGCTGGCGAACTCAGGAAAGATGCTGATGAATCTTTTCAGTACCCATCCTGCGACGGCTGACCGTATCGCACGTCTCAGGGAACAGGCAGCGGGACGCTGAGAAAATAGCACAAAAAAACCTGCTTTGAAGAAAGCAGGTTTTTTCTATTACTGGATCATCAGCTGGAATTTGTCTTTTGGTGCGAGCTGCATGAGGCCCATGATGGACAGGACCTGATTGAGTGCAGAGCGAGGATCCTGGACATTTTTTACCACATAGGTAGAGATTTTCCAAAGATCGAATTCGCCGTTGTTTTCTGCATATTCCAGATGGTATTTGATTTCTTCGTTCTTATGTCCCATGCGCAGCATACGTTCGACGAGAGCTACGTAGTCTACCATGACGTAGATGGTTTCCAGATTATTTTTCAGGAGCTTGCTGAGCTGTTTGATTCCGTTGGTGTCAAGCAGCAGCATGCTGATTTTATGGTTTTGCAAAGCGGAAAGTACATCGGTTTTGAGTATACCGTAATAGTTGCCCTTATACGTGACCTTGGCGATGAAATCGAGCTTGAAAAACTCTGTTTTATCGATGAAGTGATAGTATTTGGGATTATTGTCGATCTTGCCCGGCGCGCGGGTAGTATAGGTCGGAATATAATTGATGCCCATGGACATCAGCTGACCGACCAGCATGGTTTTTCCAGCTGCATGCGGGCCGACAAAAGCAAAAATTTTATTTGTCATAGGAAAAATCCTCTCTGGTTAAGGAATTCGTAATTCCTTTGATTTTACAACGATATCCTGATAAATAAATTTTATCATAAAATTCTAAACAAGTACAGCGCACAGAAAATATCTTAAAAATATCTCATCGGAAAGCAGAGAATAAAATACAAAGGCGAGAGCTACCGAACGCTCTCGCCTTTGCCGCCTCTATACCTTCTGCCAAACAGCTGCACGGTGCAGCTGCTCCCCACTTGTTATAATACACGATTTATCAGGATTTTTCAATAGGTTTTTCGGAAAATGAAGCAAAAAAGAGCAGAGAAAAAAAGTCGATTTTCAAATAATACAAATATTTTTAATAATAAAAAAGGAAATAGACTTAGAATATAGAATAATAATAAATATGGGAGATGCGAACTACTATAATTTGGTAAACTTTCGAGGGGGAATGCTCCATGTATTTTTATTGTGAAAAATGTAAGAAAAAATATCCGATGAACTCTTTGTCCTATCGTTGTGAATGTGGTGGGATGTTTCGTCTTTTCAAGGATTCCAGCGATGAATACACCAAGGAGATATCGATTGGAGCTACTCAGACGGATTTGATGGATTTTCATGTTGGCAGGACGGATTTTCTCCTGAAGCTGGAAAATCTGCAGCCAACGGGATCTTTTAAGGATCGCGGAGCGTATACGCTGATCAATGAGATCCATAAGCTCGGCATCAAGAAGATCGCACTGGACAGCTCCGGGAATGCAGGGGCGGCGATTGCAGCCTATGCAGCAGCAGCAGATATCGATTGTACGATCTATGTGCCGACCAATACTTCTCCGGACAAGCTTCGCCAGATCAGAGCATATGGTGCACATATCGTGGAGGTTGAAGGCGGACGCATGGAGGCCTGCCATGCGGTCAAAACCAATCTGAATGGGGCCTATTATGCTTCTCATGTCTATAATCCTTTGTTCTTTGAGGGTATGAAGGCCATGGCGTATGAAATCTATCATCAGCTGGGAAATCAGGTGCCGGATTATATTTTCATGCCGGTTGGAAACGGTACCATGCTGCTCGGACTTTATTACGGATTCGAGGAAATCGGCCGTCTGCCGCATTTTGTTCCGGTACAGAGCAAGGCCTGCGCACCGCTTTATGAGGCCTTTCATAAACTGCCGGCAGCACCAAAAGGCAGGACGATTGCTGAGGCAATCCGCATTGAGACGCCGAAGCGTCTGGAAGAGATGCTTATGGCTGTCAAAAACAGCCGCGGCGATGTCGTCGCTGTGGATGATGAAGATATTCTGTCTGCCAAGGAACTGCTCGGTCATCGCGGTGTTTACGTGGAAACAACTGCAGCCGCTGCATTAGCCGGAGCAATCAAGGTATTCAAGCAGGGCAAGCCGGATAATTACCGTGTAGTCATCCCGATTACAGGCTCCGGCATGAAAGGATAGCATGATCCAGGAGGTCAGAGGAATCTGACCTCTTTTTATTCCATGTTCATCTTTTTATAGTATAATAGTATAAAAATAGATGAGAGGTGAATTATGGATATTCAACTGTTGATTTTTCTTATGGGCATGGGATTCATGGCTTCCTTTATCGATTCGGTCGTGGGAGGCGGCGGACTGATTTCGATTCCGGCGCTGATGTGGACAGGACTGCCTCCTTTGCAGGTGCTCGGAACGAATAAGGTGGCGGCTGTCATGGGGGCTTTTACGAGCTTTGTGACCTTTATCCGCTCGGGGAAGGTAGACCGGAAGCTCATCCGCCTGCTTTTTCCTTTATCGCTGCTTGGCTCTGCAGCAGGTGTGCTGGCCGTGCGTCAGATTCCGCCGGATTTTCTGCGGCCGCTGGTTCTGGTCATGCTCATTGCAGTAGCTATCTACAGTATCTGTAAAAAGGACTGGGGCAGGGATTCGACCTATCATGGCATGACGAAGCGTATGCTGATGCTGAGCATGCTGGCCGCGTTTGCCTTTGGCTTTTATGATGGCTTCTTTGGTCCAGGTACGGGTTCTTTCCTGTTATTTGCTTTTTTATGCATTGGTTTTGATTTTCTCGGAGCAGCAGCCAATGCACG
>CAZTAP010000011.1:0-27596 GCA_964611665.1 uncultured Selenomonadaceae bacterium
GCATGGTTATCGGCGGCCACAGCGATAAGACGATGGTTCCGCTTGCAAGCTATGCTACATATAAAGGCATTCCTGTATCCCAGTTCCTGAGCCAGGAAGCAATCGATGATGCTGTTGCCAAGACGAAGGTCGGCGGCGCTACGCTCACGAAGCTTCTCGGAACTTCTGCATGGTATGCTCCGGGTGCTGCAGCTGCAGCTCTCGTCGAAGCAATTGCTACGGATGCCAACAAGCTTATTCCTTGCTGTGTATATCTTGAAGGCGAATACGGCGAAAAAGATCTCTGCATCGGTGTACCGGTTGTTCTCGGTGCAAAGGGTGTTGAGAAGATTGTCGATGTCAAGCTTGAAGGTGCTGAAAAGGCTGCTTTTGCAGAAAGCGTTGCAGCAGCTCGTCATACGAATTCCCTGCTTGGCGATGCTTTGAAATAAGAAGATCAATCAATGGGGCTCCTGCTTTTGGCAGGAGCCTTTTTTGGTGAGATTTTTCCGGGAAAATAGTAAAATAGTATTAAGTCTTATGAGAAATTTGACGATATATCAATATGAGGATAAAATAAAACCAAGGAGGTGGGCAAAATGGTGGAGCGTATTGAACGGGTCAATAAAATCAAAGCGATTGATTATGATATCAGCCGTCCTTTCGAACGCAGGGAAGATTATGAGAATCCGCGGCGTGGGAAGGGCTCTTTCAAACATATGCTGCATAGTGCAATGAAGCAGGAAAACCCGGCAGATGCAGAGAGCATGCCAGAGGCATATACCCTGGAACTGAGCCGGGCGACGCAGTCACTGTTTTATCAGAATCTCGTAAATCTCAAACACCTGGAAGGAAAAGTCGATGGAGAACGATAAATACTATATGCAGGCGGCTTTACAAGAGGCACAAAAGGCCTTTGAGCTCGCAGAGGTTCCGATTGGGGCTGTGCTTGTCGATGCGGCTGGCAAAATCGTGGCACGCGGGCATAATATGCGTGAGAACTGGCATGATGCTACGGCGCATGCGGAGATGATTGCAATCCGTGAAGCATGTCGTGAGCTTGGACGCTGGCGGCTCAGCGGACTTACGCTGTATGTGACCATCGAGCCGTGTCCGATGTGTGCAGGAGCCCTGGTGATGAGCCGTGTCGATCGTGTCGTCTATGGCAGTACGGATGCCAAGGCTGGCGCGGCAGAGTCGGTATTCAACATTGTAGAGCATCCAACACTGAACCATCAGCTTCAGGTAACGGCTGGTGTATTGCAGGAGGAATGCGCCGGGATCATGAAACGCTTTTTCCGGGAGCGCCGTGCAAAAAAAAAATCCCGTCCGATTGATGTCAGTTAAGCATCAATGGACGGGATTTTTTATTTCTTAAGGAAACGCTGATGAATAAGGCGGTTCAGCTTGCTGCAGGGTTAATCAGCATTTCCTTAAATATCCCAATGGATACGTTCCGGATTCGGTGTGGCATGGTCCACTTCATTCAGGATCCAGGAGGCATTTTCATGCTGTGCAGAAAATGCCTTTTCCAGGGCCGGCTGATATTCCTCCGGAATCTCCATGGAATGCAGGGCCATATGCATGTAATCCTTGGCGACGAGTACAACGCCGCGTTCTGCCGCGAGCTGAGCTTTGAAGCGATAGCCGTAATACAGATAACTGTTATGCTCGACGGGAATATCTTTATAGAAATCAATGCGCTCATCGGCCTCGGCCTCAGCATCTTTTGTCATATTCAGGCGGTGCATGATATTCCAGCGGCCGGCCCAGAGCTCGCCGCGCAGGATATATTTGTAAAGGAAATCTGTGCTTTCGGCCAGCTCGATTGCAAGATCGATATGGCGGAGTGCATCGTCACCTTTCTCCAGATCGCGTTCGATTTCGCTCAGGCGCTGCAGTGCGAAAATCTTTTCCTCGACTTCTTCGGCATTTTCTTCATCGACCTCCGACTCGACGACTGAGCGGAAAAGTTCGATAGCTTCCTCCATGCGTGCAAGGTCAGGCATAGCGAGGAAATGTGCAAGGCGGGCCCGGCAATGCCAGTCATCGAATCCCCTGGCGAAAAGTGTTGCAGGCGGCTTGCTTTTTGCGTCCAGTACGACATGGACGAGTTTATGGAAATCATTTGCATTCATTCAGTTATCCCCCTTAGGAAAATCATCTGTTCTTATTATACAGTTACCAGGCAATCTTTTCCATAGGGAAGGCGTCATTCAATCGTTATGCTTATACAAAATTTTGCAAAAAGGATGAAAAGACTTAACCAATAGAGTATAATAATATGGTATATGTCAATGGGAAAGCGGGGGCCATAGCTTGGGAGCAAACATAAAAAAATATCTGCTGCGCGGTGCTGCGCTGGCACGCCAGACCGTAGAAAAGAATATCGGCTTTATTCTGATTCTGTTCATCCTGAATTATTTTACAATTTTCTGGTTGAACTATCATATGTATCAATTCAGTCAGCTGCCTGTAGTGCTGCTGGATGGAGTATTCCTCTTTGTCAGCATTGTGCTTTATACGATCCTGCTGGGCTCGATTCCGGTGCGTCGTCTGCGCAAGGGCTTGTTTTATCTGTCCTTCAGCCTTTGTGCAGTGCTTGGCGTTATGGAGATTTTTTCCATCTATAATTATCAGGCGCTTGTCGGAGCTGGCATCATCACGGCTTTGCTGCAGACAAATGTACATGAAGCCAGGGAATTCCTGGAGATGTATGTGGGCTGGAAGGGAACGGCCGCTGTGCTGCTTCTGGCCGCTGCTTTGCTTGTGCTGCGGCGTTACCTTTTTGCGGGAAGGCTGTCCTTTATCCGCAAGCGCTGGCAGGTGCGCCTGCTTTTGCTGCTGATCTTGGCGGGTGCAGCAGCAGGAGGCATGCTCTGGCATTCCTATTACTCTTTTGTCGTGAATGATTCTCTTGATATTCCTGCACTGCGTGTGTACAGTGCAGCGCAGACAGCTGTGCAGAATATCGGAGCCTATGAGAATCTGGATGAACAGATGGAGGCAAGCGTTGAGCTTACGGAAAATAAAAGCGACATTCCGCAGGTCGTATTCATTTTGGGAGAGGCAACCAATCGGAACCGTCTGCATCTTTATGGCTATGAGCTGGAAAATACACCGAATCTCGATGAGATGAAAAAGAAGCAGGAAATCGCTGTATTCACGGATTGCATCAGTCCGCATGCCATTACGGTTGCATCGCTCCGGGAACTCTTTACCTTTCATGATGCGGAATCAGCGCAGGAATGGTACAAATACAACAATCTCATTGATGTCATGAAGGCTGCGGGCTATAAGACGCATTGGCTCTCCAATCAGGAAAGCTCAGGAATATGGGGCAATGTAGCGCTGCTTTTTGCCAAACGCAGCCAGGTTCATGAGTTTACGCGCATGCGTGAGTCACATGAGGATGTAGGCGCCTACGACGAGGAATTGTTTCCTCTTGCAGATCGTGCACTGGCACAGGCTGGCGTCAAGAATTTCTATGTGTTTCATCTGATGGGCGGCCATAGTCTGTATTATATGCGCTTTCCGTATGTTTTTTCCAAGTTCAGCAAGGATGACATCCATCAGGATGTCTCTGAGGAGAAGCGTACGGAAATTGCCCAATATGCGAATGCCATCTATTATAATGACTATATTGTGAGCGGTATCATCGACAAGTTCCGTGATACGGATGCGCTGGTCATTTATCTGCCGGATCATGGGGAGACCATCTATGATGATGGCAGCAATTTCGCAGGACATGTGGAAGAGAATCCGAATCATTATACGCTTGAAGTTCCGATGGTTATCTGGGCCTCGGAGAAATTCAGGGCGCGCTATCCGGAAAAATGGGCGGCAATTCGTTCAGCGGTAGACCGGCCGTATATGACGGATGACATGATCCATACGATTCTAGACCTTGCGGATATCCGCACGCGGGAGTTCGATCCGGCGAAGAGTCTGGTGAATCCGGCATTTGATGCTGCCCGGGTGCGCATGGTGCAGGGCAAGGACTACGATACAGAAATCCGGGGTATACCTGCAAGATAAGACTTCATTCAATGCGGTGTCCGGCGGTATAGCAGGCCTGAATGTCATCGGGTGAGCCGCTGTAGATGAAATGAGCGAGACGTTCCGGCAGGGAAAGGCCGGCTTTGAGCGGATTTTCTTTCAGGATCAGCAGGTCAGCAGCAAAATCTGGCTCGAAACTGCCCACTTTGCCAAAGAAGCTGCCGCCGCCTTTTGTCGCAAGATAAAAGGCTTCCGACAGGCTCAATGGATTTTCTTCCGGTGCGAGCAGGGCGCGCATTTTGGAGACCTGGATAGCGCGTACGATGGCCTGCGGCATAAATAGGGTATGACCTGCACCGATATCGCTGCCAAGACCAAGCGGGACACCAGCCCGGAGAAGTTTCCTTGCCGGCATGAGGCCGCTGGTGAGGTTCAGGTTGGAGTCCGGACAGTGCACAGCAAAAATCTTTTTTTCGGCCATAAGCTGCTGCTCATCCTCGGTGAGATAAATGCAGTGCGCCATAAGCGTCGGCGTGTCACCGAAAAGATGAAAGGCTTCATAAACGCGGCCATAATTTTTTTGTTCGGGAAAGAGCTCAGCAACCCAGCTGAGTTCTTTTTTATTTTCCGAAAGATGGGATTGTACAGGAAGATGACAGCTCAGGGCGAGCTCACCGAGGGCCTGCAGCTGCCGGGGCGTGCTGGTTGGCGCAAAGCGCGGTGTGATGATCGGCCGGACAAGGGGATCATCCTGCCATTCCTGAAGCAGTTCACGTGTATCCTGTATGGATGTCTCGGTGTCTTCGCAAAGCCAGGCCGGAGCATTGCGGTCCATGCAGACTTTGCCAAGAAAGGCGCCAAGTCCTTTGCGCTGCAGGAGTTGATAAAGGATGCGGCAGGCGTTTTTATGTATGGTAGCGAAAATGGCTGAGCGTGTAGTGCCGCAGTGTGCCAGGGTATCGACAAATGTGCTGTAGATACGTTCTGCATAAGCGTCATCCTGAAAATGACGCTCCTCGGGAAATGTATAGCTATTGAGCCAGTCCAGCAGAGTATCATCCATGCCAAGCCCTATCTGGTTGAACTGCGGTGCATGGGTATGCAGGTCGACAAAGCCCGGGAGGATAAGCCGGTGTCCCATATGCTGCACAGGAATATCCTGATAGGCGGCGGGCAGTTTCTGGCAGGCAGTGAGGACATGCCCGCCTGAGCAGATGAGAAAGCCTTGCGGCAGCGAGGTGAAGGCCTCGGGACCGGCAGTGAAGATAAGATCGCCTTGTAAGATCCAGATATGCTTTTCCATAAAAGTAACCTCCAATCGAATAGATGAAAATCCGTTGCTCAAGACAAGGACAGATACAGGCAGCGGTCCATTTTTGCTGCAAGCTGCTGGTCATGAGTAATGATGAGCATGGTACGCTGGGAAAAATGGTGCAGGATAGAACTGGCCAATGCAGAGGCGTTAGCAGCATCCAGTCCCGCTGTCGGTTCATCCAGCAGCAGAATCGGTGCTGGTGATGCAAAAGCAAGGGCCAGCAGCAGGCGCTGACGCTGGCCGCCGGAAAGCAGTGCGCCGTCAGGTCCGGTGTTTCGCTCCAGACCGGAGGAACTTTCCTGCAGGGCAGGCGCAAGTTGTGCGATTTCCAAGGCTTGCCAGATTGTGTCATCGGTAATGTCAGGATACAGACGCTGAAAACATTCGCGTATGGTTTCATTGAAGATATAACAGGACTGGGTTGCTGCCGCAAAGTGCCGGCGGATTTCTGCTGCGGAATATTCCGCATAGTTTTTGCCATTCAGTGACAGACTGCCTTGTTCAGGCTCCCAAAGCCGCAGCAGCAAATGGAACAGGGTGGTTTTGCCGCTGCCGCTGTCACCGAGGATAGCGAGTTTTTCGCCGGACTGCAGCGAAAAATCCAGTTTCTGCAGGATGGGCACCTGTCCTTCGTAGGAAAACGAAAGCTGGTATGCGGCCAGAAGATCCGGTGCCGTTTCCAGATCATTTTTTGGGGTGGTTTTCTGTCCGTATAGCGGCATTGCCGGCTGCAGGGCATCTGCAGGCAGGTCACGTGCGGCAGCAAAGGTGCGGTGCAGCGCACGTACGGCCTCGGGAAGCGGCTGCAGCTCAGCAAAGACGGTTTGCAGTGCAAGCAGAAGAACAGCCAGCTCAATGCCGGTAATCTGCCCGTGTATTGTGCATTGCAGCAGCAGTGCGAAAATCAGTACAAAGAAAAGGTCGCGAACAAAACGGCTGCAGAAGTCGCTGATCTGCTGCTGGTGTTCCTGTCTGCACTGGAGCAGCTGCAGCTGTTCCATGGCCTTGTCGAGCTGCTGCTGAGCGCAGACGGAGCCGGAGCATTGCAGCTCGGAAAGTCCTGCCTGTATATCAAGCAGCAGATTACGGTACTGTGTATCTGCTTTTTGTAAAGAAGATTCCGGACAGCAAAGTACAGCCGTAAAAGGAATGCCAAGGGAAGCAGCCCAGGCAAAAAACACCAGCAGGGCCGCGATGGGCTGCAACGGGAAGAGGAAGGAAAAGGCAAGCAGTACAAGCAGCAGTGCCAGCAAAGGCGGGGCGAGTACTCGCAGATAAAAGTCTTTGAGTACTTCCATGCCGTAGGTCATTTCGTGCAGCAGAGCGCCCTGCGTAACACCAGGGGCTCTTAGCGGCAGCAGATGCACGGCAAGGGAGTATAGGCCTGTACGCAGGCGAGTGAGCAGGGCAAAGGTTGCGCGATGGGAAAGCCAGCGGTCCAGATAACGGAATACGGCTCTGCCGATGCCGCAGGCGCGTACGAGTGTGATGGAAAGCGCCAGCGTATAAAGCGGCGGATGCAGTGCGGCGGAGGCAATGATATAGGCAGCTGATGCCATGAGAAGCACAGAGGCGAGCGAGGAGAAAAGGCTTGCGAGGACTGAGGGCAGGAAGGAGGGGAGGTAAATGAGCCGCAGCAGGCGATAAAGGGTAGTTTTTTTGCTGAGCATTGCTTATTCGTCCTCCTTTCGTTTTCCGCCATCCAGCCAGATGATGGTATCCGCTATGGACAGAGCAGCCGGGCGGTGTGCGGCCATGAGAATGGTACGGTGGCCGCGCAAGGCTGTGATTGACTGCAGCAGCTGCTGTTCTGCGGCGAGGTCCAGGCCTGCGGTGATTTCATCGAGCAGCAGGATCGGGGCATTCTGCCAGATGGCGCGTGCGAGTCCCAAACGGCGCATCTGGCCGAAGCTCAGCCGCATCTGGCCGTCGCCCATCGGAGTGTCAAGTCCTTTCGGCAGGCTGAGCAGGAAATCTCCCAGTGCAGCAGCCTGCAGGGCTTCGACTATCCGGTGGTCATCGGGAGGCTGGCCTGCACCAAAGTCAAGCGTGATATTTTCCCGCAGGACAGCGCGGAACAAATGAGGCTCCTGTGGTACATAAGCAGTACGCGTATGCCAGAAAACGGATTCTATTTGTGCCAGGGGCAGATCATTGATCCGGATCTGCCCCTGGCATGGATCGGCAAGCCGCAGCAGCAGGCGCAGTATCGTGGATTTTCCGCAGCCGCTGCTGCCGGCGAGTACCGTAAGTCTGCCGGCTTTTGCACAAAAGCTCAGGGACTGCAGGACCAGTGCAGTTCTTTCCGGATAATGATAGCTGACCTGTTCAAAGACAATCGCTGGCGGCATCGCAGTACGGGCGGTGTATTTTTCGGGAGGCGGTGTATGTTCTGCTGTCAAAAATGCCTGCAGCCGTTCTGCAGCGGATAGTGCCTTGATTGCTGCATGGAAGCCGGTGCCGCCTTGTCTGAGCGGCTGATAGAATTCCGGCGCGAGGAGCAGCAGGAAGAAAGCCGTGAAAAAATCAAGGCTGCCATAAAGCAGACGCAGGCCTGTACTTACGGAAATCAGCGCAATGGAAAGCGTGGTGATGAGCTCAAGGGCAAAGGCTGAAACAAAGGCCAGCTGCAGTACGGACAGGGAAGCATCTGCAAAATCCTCGCTGAGTTTTTGCAGCCGTCCAAGCTGGGCAAGGCTGCGGTTGAAGATCTTCAGGGTTGTGATGCCGCGGAGCAGTTCGGCAAAGCGGCTGCTCAGGCGTTCCAGCTCCTGCCATTGCTTTTCACTGGCGGTGTGTGTCACGCGTCCAATCAGATAAAGCAGGACCGGTGCAATCGGCAGAGTGAGCAGGAAAATCAGCGCAGTCTGCCGATCGGCCCAAAATGCTCCAGCTAAAAAGCAAGGCACCAGTACGCCGAAATCGACGAGCCTGGGCAGGAAGCCATAGAAAAAATCATCGATACTGTTGACGGTCTCCAGATGAAGAGCGAGGAGGCTGCCGCTGTCGGATAAGGAAGGGGACAGTGGGGAGCGCTGCAGCAGCAGCTTGTGCATAAGGCGGCGCAGCGAACACTTGGTTCGTGCATTGAGCTTTCCTGCGATGTGTGCGGACGGAAGTTCCAGCAGATTGCGCAGGGTAAAGAGAAAAAGCAGCACCGCAAGGCGGGGTGCTGCTTCTGCAAAATTCATATGTGCCAGGAATACGCCGTTGACTAAGACCGCGGTCTCCCAGGCGATGCCGATTGCCGAGAGCCCGCTGAAAAAACGACAGGCTGCCAGTTTTTTCAGGTCGTTTTTCAACGGAGGCAATTCACGGAAAAGAAGGAAAGGTTTCATCATCAATGCTGCTCCAGATCCTTAGGGGATACGCGTTTGCGGAAAATCCAGTAAGTCCAGATCTGATAAATCAAAATGACTGGTACAAGGCAGCCGGCAGCAATGGACATGATGGAGAGCGTATAAGGGGTAGATGAAGCATTGTAGATGGTCAGGCTCCAGTCCGGCTGCAGGCTCGATACCATGAGCCGCGGGAAAAGCCCCGCAAAGAAAGCCGCTGTTGTGAGTGCAATCGCCAGTGAACTTAGTACGAAGCCAGGTACATATTTTTCTGCACTAGTGCATACATAGGCAATGACGAAGCTCAGGGCCGCGCCGAAAAGCAGCAGTACAGCAGGTGTGCTGTGGAAGAGATCGGTGTTGGTGTAGGTCAGCAGGATACAAAAGACGAAGCATACGATAGCTGCCAGACCGATTTGCTGAGCCAGATGGCGCAGGCGGATCAACAGGCCGCCGCTTGCAAGGCGGAGCGTCAGGAAGGCTGCACCATGGAAAGTGAAGACAAAGAAGAAGGCCAGCCCCCCCATGATGGTATAGGGAGAAAGCAGATTAAAGAAGGAGCCCGTGTAAATCATATGTGCATTGATCGGCAGGCCGCGCAGCAGATTTGTCACTGCTACGCCCCAGAGAAATGCCGGCAGTGCACTGCCGAAGAAGATAGCGCCATCCCAGAAACGATGCCAGCTCAGGCTTTCATGACGGTTGCGCAGTTCGAAGGCCATACCGCGCATGATCAGAGCCAGCAGCATGAGAAACAGTGCAAGATAAAAGGTGCTGAACATTGTAGCGTAAACATGAGGAAAGGCTGCAAAAAGAGCGCCGCCGGCAGTAATCATCCAGACCTCGTTGCCATCCCAGACAGGAGCAATCGTGCGCAGGACCAGACGGCGTTCTTCGTCGCGAGGGCTGATGAAAGGCAGCAGGATGCCGACGCCGTAATCAAAGCCTTCCAGGAAGAAGAACCCGGTAAACAGTACCGTAATCAGAATGAACCATAATATATTGAGATCCATTAGTTGACCCTCCCTTCTTCAGCGGCAAGAGTTTTGCGGATAAAACGGAATGCGATGTAAAGTGCTGCAATGGCCAGCAGCAGATAAATCACCGTAAAGCCGATGAGCGTAAGCCATACTTCGCCGGCACTCAGATTCGGTGAAACTGCCTCGGCAGTTTTCTGCAGACCGACTACAATCCAGGGCTGACGGCCTGCTTCTGCGATATACCAGCCCACGGAGTTTGCGATGAATGGCAAAGGCAGCAGGAGCGGGAAAATACGCAGCAAAAGCTTGCAGCGCACGAGCTTTTCCTTCCAGAGGAGGAAGCCTGTGAGCAGGACCAGCAGCAGCATAGCACCGCCGGCAGCAATCATGATGCGGAAGCTCCAGAAGAGTCCCTTGACATCCGGGATATAGCTGCCAGGACCGTATTGCTCGGAGGACGCTTTCTGCAGCTCGTTGATGCCCTTGACCTCACCAAACGGTTTATTATAGAGCATGAAGGAGAAGACGCCAGGTACAGCGATTTCCATGTCGTTCTGTTTTTTTTCTGTATTGATATCAGCCACGATGGCAAATGGTGCAGGATCAGCTGTTTCCCAAAGCGCTTCCATCGAGGAAAGCTTCATGGGCTGTGCCTGTGCAAGATATTGTGCATGGAGATGGCCGGTGCCCATGACGGCAAGAAGGCCGATGAAGGTATAGAGCACACCAGCTTTCATGCACTGGATAAAAGCCGAATGGGCAGGGGATTTCTTCACGATCTTATAGGCACAGACAGCCAGTATGAGGAAGCCGCTGGTTACGATACCAGAGAAGAAGGTATGCGTGAATTCGCCAATGGCATAGGGATTGCCAATCAGTGCGAAAAAATCCGTCATTTCAGCACGGCCATGGTTCAGGATGAAACCAGCCGGGTGCTGCATGAAGGAATTGGCAACGAGAATCCAGAATGCAGACAGATTGCTCGCAAAAGCCACGATCCAGATGCAGGCACAATGGAGCTTTGGCGACAGGCGGTCCCAGCCAAAAATCCAGATGCCAAGGAAGGTGGACTCGAGGAAAAAGGCGGTGAGTGCTTCCAAAGCCAGCGGAGCGCCGAAGATATCACCCATGAAGCGGGAATACTCGGACCAGTTCATGCCGAAGTGGAATTCCTGTACGATACCCGTTACGACACCCAGAGCAAAATTAATGAGAAAAAGCGTGCCAAAGAATTTTACGAGCTGCAGGCAGGCCTTTTTCCAGGCTTCATGCTTCGTCGTGACATAGCAGGTCTCCAGAAGTGCGACAAAAATAGAGAGCCCGAGTGTGAGGGGGACAAAGAGAAAATGGTAGGTCGTCGTTATGGCAAATTGCCAGCGTGACAGGATGAGTGCATCCATGATATCCCTTCCTTTCTGATATAAATTATTGTTTATATTCATATTATAAATCAGTAAATTCAGAAATACAACAGGCTGGAAAAATTTTGTAAGAACCGGCTATTGCACATACAATGACCGGTTCTTATCCTTTGCTATGTTTTAGAATTGAAAGCGCCTGAGCTGCCAGATGCGCAGCACAATCAGGAAAAGGCTCAGCAGGCAGGCAGCGAGCGGCCAGAGTGCGCTGAAGGCCGGGCCGCCGAAGGCCTGCAGCAGGCCGATGGAAGCTGGCAGGCAAAGCAGGCTGCAGATGAAGGTCAGACGTGCAGCGAAATAGAGCTTTTTCATTGTGAAGCGGCTTAACTCAAGCAGGCGGGAAACATCCCTCAGATCCTGATGGAGCAAAATGGCATCGGCACGCTGGATGGATGCAGTGGTTCCTGTTCCTGCAGAGATGGCAAAATCAGCGCAGTCCAACGCAGTCTGATCAAAACATCCATCGCCGAGCATCGCTGTAATATGTCCATGGGACTGCAATAGCTGAAGCTCACGCAGCTTGTCTGCCGGAGCAATTTCAGCTCGTACGGTCTTGATGCCCGTTTCACGCGCAACAGACTGTGTTGTGCGTTTATTGGCGCTGCTCAGCAGGATGACCTGGATTTCCTCAGCCTGCAGGCGCTGGACAGCCTCATAGCTTTCTGGACGAAGCGGGTCTTCCAGGGCCAGCAGTCCCTTGCAGGTATTGCCCGTACTGACAAAGAGCACAGTCTTTCCTTTGGTAGAAAGCTGATCTGCCCGGGTGAGAAGACTGGCACTGATCGCTATGTCCTGCTCCTGCAGCCAGGCTTGTTGTCCGACACGCAGGGCCTGGCCGTTCAGAAGCGTCTCTACGCCTGCTCCCGGGACTTCATTGAAAGCTGCAATGCGCTGGATGCGCAGACGGCGGTATTCGGCAGCTTGTACAATGGTTTGTGCAAGCGGATGATGGGATTCTTTTTCGGCGGAAGCTGCGAGGGCCAGCAGGGTTCCCTGTGAAAGCCCTTCCGGGATGATATCGGTAAGGGAAGGCTGGCCTTTGGTCAGACCGCCGGTTTTGTCCAGTACAATGGACGTGATCTGACAGGCGGCTTCCAGAGAGGCGCTGTGCTGCAGCAGGATACCTTGTGACAGCGCCTTTTCCGCAGCAAACTGCCAAAAGGGCGGTGCAAGGAGCAGCAGAGCCGTGGGAAAAAGCAGCAGCAAGGTGCTGAAAAAAACAGAAAAGCAGGTTTGCCAGGACGCATCTGCGGCAAACCAGAAGATGCCGGCTGCGATGCTGATGACAAGAATAAGAAGAGAAAAGCTGCGTGCAGATGGTATGAGCAGTTTTTCTGAGCCTTGTGCCTGAAAACTGGCAAGGCTGGTCCGGAGCGTATGCATAAAGTTAGATGCTTCCTGTGTACGCGTCACACAGTATTTGAAGCTTCCCTGCTGACAAAGAGAGCCGCCGAGGACTTCATCGCCGATAAGGCGGGAAAGAACTTCCTTGTTTCCAGTAATCGAAGATTCATCAAGCGAAGCAGTGCCTTCCACGATGCGGCCGTCCGCAGGCAGGCGTCTGCCCTGCTGGATACTGACAATGTCTCCTGGCTGCAGGCTGCAGGCCGGGTGTTCATGCAGGCCGGTGCTGTCTTCAAGCATTGTTTTGTCCGGAAAAAGAGAAGCTAGTTTTTTCAGCTGCAGGAGCAGGGATCTTTCTGTGCGCTCTTCAAGGTATCGGCCAGCTGCAGCAAGTGTCAGCGTAAGTCCTGCAATATCGAAGTAAAGCTGCTGGCTATAGGACAGATTGCCAAGGCTCAGCTGTCCTATGGAAAAAAGGCTAAGGATTATGGCAGACAGACTGCTCAGGGCAGCCAGGGTTTCCAGGGAAGGGGCTTTGAAACTGCGCAGTCCTGCGGAAAGAACAGAGCTGTTGATAAAAAGAAGTAAAAGCAGCAGCGCCAGCTGCAAAAATGCAAGATGCAGAGGGTAGGCTGACGGATTC
The DNA here is from genome assembly GCA_964611665.1 of uncultured Selenomonadaceae bacterium. Lineage (GTDB taxonomy): Bacteria > Bacillota > Negativicutes > Selenomonadales > Selenomonadaceae > CAZTAP01. The sequence continues at coordinate 13,017 of CAZTAP010000011.1, forward strand.
AGGATAGAAGGCCAGCTGTCGGCAGAGTAAAGTGCGAAGCATTGATGACCAAGGGAAAGCAGGAGAAGCGGAAGGAGAAAAAGTACAGAAAAAAGCAGCTGCTGCAAGGAATTGCTTTTGTGTGATCCAGGTGCAGCAGTGCGGACAGATTCTGGACGTTGGGAAGATTCTGAAACCTTTCGCGTTCTGGGACGGAAGAAATTTTTCATGGGGTTCACCTCTTAGCATAATTATCCGGCAGGTGCTCAGAAAAGTCAATAGAAGGGCGGTATGGTGGATTTTGTACGTAATACACATAATATAGGAAGTTTTTGGGAAGTTTTTTTATCAGAAAGGCTGGAAATACTTGATGATTTGAGAAAAAGTTGATAAAATTTGAAGGACAGGATGCAGAATACTGTATTCTCTACTATACTAAATAAGACAGGTGTGTTACTGCTTTGATTACAATACAAGCGAATGCAAAGATCAACCTTACGCTCGATATTCTGGGGATGCGCCAGGATGGCTATCATGAAGTAGCAATGGTCATGCAGTCTGTGGGTCTTTTTGATACGGTTTCCCTGGAAAAGACATCCAGAGGAATCGAGCTTACTCTTGATGAGCCTGGTCTGGAGGCTGATGGGCGGAATCTGGCCTGGAAAGCAGCTCAGCTTATGCTGGATACCTACTGCCTGAAGGGCGGCGTGAGGATATCCCTGGAGAAGCGGATTCCAATCGCTGCAGGGCTGGCAGGAGGCTCTGCTGATGCGGCAGCGGTCCTGCGCGGCATGGATGAGCTTTTTGAGCTCCATTTGTCCGAACAGGAGCTTTGCCATCTGGGCCAGAGCATTGGATCCGATGTTCCTTTTTGCATCCTGGGCGGGACAATGCTGGCAACCGGGCGGGGCGAGGTGCTGAAACGTCTGCCGGATCTGCCGGAATGTTATGTAGTGCTGGCAAAACCTCCGATTTCGGTCTCTACTGCCTGGGCCTATAAGAATTATGATGAGTCAGGGGCAGAATTCCATCCGGATAATGAGAAAATCCAGCAGGAGATTGCAGCGGAAAATCTGAAAGGTGTCAGCGGATTATTGTGTAATGTGCTGGAAAGTGTTACTATAAAAAAGTATAAGGAAATCTCGCTCTATAAGAAGCTCATGCTGGAATCCGGTGCTTTGGCAAGTATGATGTCCGGAAGCGGCCCGACCGTGTTTGCTCTGGCAGACAGCGGGGAAAGAGCTCGGGAGATTGCCGATAAGATGCAGCAGGTCACAGATGCACGTGTGTTTGTGGCAAAAACAGTCAGCAGGAATTGAGGGAATGGGTATGGACAAGAGATTGGCTCCAATCAGATTGGATAGTTACCAACCGCTTCGTGAGGTCGTTTGTGAAACACTGCGCGATGCGATACGCAAGGGCGTACTGAAGCCAGGTGAGCGTCTCATGGAAATCCAGCTCGCAGAGGAGCTCGGCGTAAGCCGTACGCCGGTACGCGAGGCTATCCGCAAGCTGGAGCTTGAAGGGTATGTCATTATGATGCCGCGCAGGGGGACCTATGTGGCGAATCTTTCTATTCGTGATGTCAATGAAGTTTTCGAAATCAGGACATCGCTGGATTCTCTGGCCAGCGGTCTGGCTGCGGAGCGCATTACAGACGAAGAGCTGGAACGTCTGCAGCGTTTGCTTGTGCTCATTGGCGGCTATATAGAAACAAATAATATGGACAAGATCGTGGAGACGGATACAGAGTTCCATGATCTCTTATATCAGGCCAGCCGCAATACGCGCCTGGTAGGTATCATCTTTAATCTGCGGGAGCAGCTTACCCGTTTCCGGGCTACTTCGATGTCCTTTCCAGGCCGTTTGAAGGCAACGCTCGAAGAGCACCGGCGCATTGTGGAGGCTATTGCACAAGGCGATGTAAAGGAAGCGCAGCTTGCTGCAGAAGACCATATGGAAAAATCAGAGCAGACGCTGCTCAAAAGCATGGAAGCACTGAAGGAAAAAAGTACGAAAAAGGCAAAATAAATGTGATGGTTGGGGGAAAAGAGAATGTCAGATTTGGTAACGGTTATTTTGGCTGCTGGTAAGGGAACGCGTATGAAGTCGTCTCTGCCGAAGGTTTTGCACCGTGTGGGCGGCAAGTCTATGCTGCAGCATGTGCTGGATGCAGCTTCGAAGGCCGGTGCAAAGAGGAATATCGTGGTCGTCGGCTTTGGCGGCGAGCAGGTGAAGGAAGCCATTGGTGATCAGGCTGAGTTCGTGGTACAGGCTGAACAGCTTGGTACGGGTCATGCCGTACAGCAGACAGCCAGTCTTTTGCAGGGCGAAACTGGCACGGTTATGGTGCTTTGCGGAGATACGCCGCTTTTGACCGGAGAGCTGCTGAAAAAGCTCTATGATGCACATAAAGAAGCCGGCGCCAAGGCTACTGTGCTTACGGCAATCATGCCGGACGCGACGGGCTATGGGCGTATCATTCGTACGGCGACGGGAACCGTGGAGAAAATCGTTGAGCATAAGGATGCAACCGAAGCGGAACGCAAGGTGCAGGAAGTCAATTCCGGCATTTACTGCTTTGAGGCACAGGATCTTTTCCAGGCGCTTTCTGAAGTGACCTGCGATAATGCACAGGGTGAGTATTATCTGCCGGATGTGCTTGAGATCCTGCGCAATAAGGGCGAGAAGATCTGGGCTGTCGCAGCGGACGACTATGAGTCTACGCTTGGCATCAATTCGCGTGTACAGCTTTCCGGAGCGGAGAAAATCCTGCGCCGCCGCAAGAACATCGAGCTCATGGACAGTGGCGTGACCATCATGGATCCGGACAGTACGTTCATCGATGCAGATGTAACGGTCGGCAGGGATACGGTCATTTATCCGTTTACCTGGCTCGAAGGTACAACCACGGTCGGTGAAGCTTGTGAGATCGGTCCGAATACGCGTTTCACGGATACGAAGATCGGCAATCATGTCACGGCTCATTTCTCCTATGGGCATGAATGCGAGATTGCTGATGAGGTCATTCTTGGACCATATGTCCATCTTCGTCCGAATACGAAGCTGGCACATAAGGTCAAGATCGGCAATTTCGTCGAGGTCAAAAACTCCAATATCGGTGAAGGCACGAAGCTGCCGCATCTGTCCTATATCGGGGACTGCGACATGGGCTCGGGCGTCAATATGGGCTGTGGTACGATTACCGTCAATTATGATGGCAAGACGAAGTTCCGCACAAAGGTGGGCAATGATGCGTTCATTGGCTGCAATTCGAATCTTGTTGCTCCGGTGGAGGTGGGAGATGGTGCCTATGTAGGTGCCGGCTCGACCATTACGAAGAATGTTCCGCCGGCGGATCTGGCCATTGCACGTGCGCGTCAGACGAATATTGCTGGCTGGACGGATAAACGCAAGAAATAAAATGGATTGAATGTGGTACAGATGGTGATGAGGCGGGTGCATGCTGCACCGCTGCGGAGCCGTTTATATATTGGGGCGAAGCCCCTGCAAAATAAATATGTGTAATGATTTGGAGGATTTTAACAAAATGGCAGTAAACACTGGAAACTTATGCATCCTGACAGGTAATGCAAACCCTGAGCTCGCAAAGGAAATTGCGGATCATATCGGCGTGAATCTCTGTGATGCATATGTCGGTCACTTCAACAATGGTGAGACCCAGGTGATGATCAGTGAGAGTGTTCGTGGTAAGGATATCTTCATCATTCAGCCAACCTCTCAGCCGGTCAATGATAACCTCATGGAGCTTTTGATCATGGCAGATGCGTGCAAGCGTGCCTCTGCGCACAGCATTACGGCTGTTGTTCCGTATTATGCTTATGCCCGTCAGGACCGCAAGACCCGCGGCCGTGAGCCGATTTCTGCAAAGCTCGTAGCGAATCTTATGGAAACTGCCGGTGTTACCCGTGTAGTTACCGTTGACCTCCATGCCGGACAGATCCAGGGCTTCTTTGATATTCCGGTGGATCATCTTGCAGCTGCTCCGGTAATTGCCAACTATTTCCGTGCTCAGAAGCTCGAAGATGTTGTTGTTGTTTCTCCAGATTTAGGTGGTGTAACGCGTGCACGTGTGCTTGCCGATCATCTGCAGGCACCAATCGCAATCATTGAAAAGCGCCGTCCGAAGCCGGGCTGTGCTGAGGTCATGAATCTCATCGGCGATGTCAAGGGCAAGACGGCTATCATGATCGATGATATCGTTGATACAGCAGGCTCACTTTGTGAAGGTGCAAAAGCACTGCAGAAGCTTGGCGCAAAGGCTGTCTACGCTTCCTGCTCCCATGCAATCCTCAGTGATCCGGCCGTACAGCGCATCAATGATTCCTGCATTGAGAAGCTCATCATCACGAATACGATTCCGGTCCCGCCAGAGAAGCAGTCGGATAAGATCGTTTCCCTGTCGCTTGCTGATGCGCTTGGTGATGTCATCATGCGTATCCAGTCGCACCGTTCGGTAAGCCAGCTTTTTAAATAAGAGACACATATACAGGAAAAGACCGTCAGGCTTGCTCTGACGGTCTTTTTTTTAGTACTTGTAAAACATCATTTGTTTCTTTATAATGGACAGTATGATGAAAAAGGAGGAGTTTGCTTTGCAGTTTGCAAAAAGAATGGAACAATTCGGTGAGGGCGTATTTGCACGTCTGGCTGAGATCAAGCGGAAAAAGACAGCGGAAGGTACTGCTGTCATTGATTTATCTGTAGGTGCGCCGAATATCGCCCCTTCGGAAAAGGTGATGAAAGCTTTGGCCGATGCAGCGATGGAACCCAAAAACTATGTATATGCGCTGCGCGATCAACAGGATCTTCTGCAGGCAGTCAGCGCCTGGTATCAGTGCCGCTATGACGTAGAACTCGATCCGGATACGGAAATCTGTTCGCTGCTCGGTTCGCAGGAGGGGCTTGCCCATATCGCACTTTCCATTCTGGACGCAGGTGAGCTTACACTGGTTCCGGATCCCTGTTATCCGGTTTTTGCTGATGGACCGCGTATTGCAGGCTCTGCCATTTATTATATGCCGCAGCGCAAGGAAAAGAATTATCTGATCCAGCTTGCGGATATTCCGGAAGATATTGCGCGCCGTGCGAAGTTCATGGTAGTTTCTTATCCGAATAACCCGACCTGTGTGCTGGCACCGGATTCCTTTTACCGGGAGCTCATTGCTTTTGCCAAAAAATACGATATCATCATCCTGCATGACAATGCCTATAGTGAGCTGGTCTTTGACGGCAAAAGTGCAGGCAGCTTCCTGCGTTTTCCTGGGGCGAAGGAAGTCGGCGTTGAGTTCAATTCTCTTTCCAAGACCTATGGGCTTGCCGGTGCGCGCATAGGTTTTTGTGTGGGAAATGCAAAGGTTGTTTCTTATTTAAAAACGCTTAAATCCAACATGGATTATGGCATGTTCCTGCCAATCCAGAAGGCAGCTGTTGCGGCAATCACCGGAGATCAGTCTTCGGTGGAAACGACACGTGCAGCTTATGAAAAGCGGCGGGATGTGCTTTGTGATGGTCTTCTGGCAGCAGGCTGGCAGCTGGAAAAACCTGAGGCAACGATGTTTGTCTGGGCGCCGGTTCCCGCAGCTTATTCGGAATCAGAGGCTTTTGTTCTGGATCTGGTGGAGAAGGCGGGGGTACTGGTTACGCCGGGCAGCGCCTTTGGCCCGTCGGGTGAAGGCTATGTGCGCATGGCTCTCGTACAGGATCCTTCAGTCCTGCAGCAGGCCGTGCAGCAGATTGCTGCAAGCGGGCTTTTTGCGGCTGGAAAATGAAAGGAAAAACTTGACTTTGCTCCATAATTGTTCTACTCTATTAGTTATGTGCCGGGATTCAGGCACTGCAGGAGGACAAGATAATGGTAACGAGAACACGGCATCATGTGAATTTTTATGATACTGATGCAATGGCGGTCGTGCATCATGCGAACTATATTCGCTGGTTCGAGATAGGACGCGTGGATTTTTTGCGTGCTGCAGGGATTACGCTGGGCGAGCTTATGGAAGATGGCTATGTGTTTCCGATTACGGAGGTAAGTGCGAAATATGTTTCACCGGGCAGATTTGACGATATGCTTGTCATTGTGACAAAGCCGGCATCGCTTACCCGTGTGAAGATGGCCTTTGATTATGAGATCCGCCGTGAAGCAGATGATGGACTGCTGGTCACGGGGCATACACAGAATGTATTTACCAACCGGGCTACAGGGAAAATCACCCGTTTGCCGGAAAAATACTATGATAAGCTCAAGGCTGCATTGGCAGAATGAACTACGATGAAGAATCGCAAAATATACAGGGGGTATAAAAGTGGAAATCATAGGAGTAATATTAGTTGTATTGATTTGCTGTGTGCTGGCAGTAAAGCTCTATTTATGCGCAGCAGGCATGGAGAAAGTCGTTGTAAAGACGAAACAGCGTACACCGTTCAAAGTAGTAGAACAGACAGAGGACAGCATCACGCTGAGTACAAAGCTGGAATTTGCGAATGAGGGCAAGCAGTGCGCGACCATCATGGACTGCATCGTGCGTACGCTTCTGCCATATGAGCAATATGATGGCATTCGGGCACAAGGCAAAGCTGAGCTTGAGGGCGTGCCGCGTGAAGATGATTATTTCGAGGCAGTCTTGATTCAGAAGCAGGAGAGCATTTTCATCAATGCGTTCGTCAAGCTTACGGCTCGCAAGGGCATGGACCTGAAGACGGCGCTGAGTCATATGGTTGACTTGCCGATGGATATCATTTACATGGAGACTGGACGCAATCCCTGGAAATATTCCAAGGTACGTGTCATATTGACTGCTGGTGAGCTTGCAGGGCTGGCTGGTGCAGAATTAGCGGACGATTAAGGAAGGATGGAACAAATGTCAGAAATAGAAATCATACCGGTGCCTACGCGCATCTTGACAGATAAAGACGATATCATCGATCGTGTTGAAAAATATACGAAGGGAAAAATTGGCGAAAATGACGTAATTTCCGTAGCAGAGAGTGTTGTTGCCATCACGCAGGGCCGCATTGTCCGTCCGGAGGACCTCAAAATTACCCGCGTTGCACAGCTTTGCTGCCGTTTCATCCCGGATTATGGCAGCCTTGCGAGCCCGCATGGCATGCAGTCGCTTATGGATGTCGAGGGGAAATGGCGTGTAGCTTTTGCGCTTGTTGCCGGCTTCTTCGGCAAGCTTATTGGCCAGGGCGGTCTTTTCTACAAATGGGGCGGCGAGCAGACTGCACTTATCGATGATGTCACGGGCACGATGCCTCCGTTTGATAAGTATATCGTTTATGGACCGAAGAATCCGAATGATGTCGTGAAGCGTCTGAAGGAACGTCTTGGCTGCTTCGGTGCTGTCATTGCGGATGTCAATGATTTGAAACGTTCCCGAATTGTCGGGATCACAGAGGGTGTAGATGGTGACAAGGTTGCCCATCTCCTGATCGATAATCCTTTTGGCAATGCTTCGCAGAAGACGCCGATCTGTATTATCAAGAACTTTAAGCAATATCAGCAGGGCTGATTGCTTTGCGGAAAAGAGCTATGGGCTGGTTTTGACGTGCAAAACTGCTTGTAGCTCTTTCTGGTTTTAGATTTTTATTGCCGAAAGAGAAAAAGCGTTATAGAATAATAGCATATGATTTTAGGGGGCTTTATAGTTTTATGGTAAGAATCGATGGGCGTACTGCAGAAGAGATGCGCCGGGTAAAGATCACACGCCATTTTCAGCGTTATCCGGCAGGTTCTGTTCTCATTGAGATGGGAAACACTAAGGTGATCTGTGCTGCTTCAATAGAGGATCGTGTTCCTTTCTTTCTGAAAGGATCTGGTGAAGGCTGGGTCACGGCGGAATATTCCCTGCTGCCAAGCTCTACACTTACACGTACTGCACGTGAAGCAGCGAGAGGGAAGCAGAATGGCCGTACACAGGAAATCCAGCGCCTGATCGGTCGGGCTTTGCGCTCTGTCATGGATCTGAAGGCATTGGGAGAGCGTACACTTACCATAGACTGTGATGTGATCCAGGCAGATGGCGGCACGCGTACAGCTTCCATTACCGGGGCCTTTGTGGCACTGGTCGAGGCCTGTGCCACTTTTTATGAACCCGGTAAGACCTTTCCGGTCAAGGATTTCCTGGCGGCAATCAGCGTGGGGGTCTCGGCAGAAGGAGAGCCGATTCTGGATCTTTGCTATGATGAAGACTCACAGGCCATTGTGGATATGAATGTCGTAATGACCGGCAGCGGTGAATTCATTGAACTGCAGGGAACGGGAGAAGGACGTCCGTTTTCGCACAAGGAGCTTGGTGCCTTATTGGAAAAGGCAGAAAAAGGAATCGATGAGCTCATCTCATATCAAAAGGACATTCTCGGTGGAGAGCTTGTCTGGAAGGTAGGACGTATCGGATGAAAAAAATCGTAGTAGCAACAAAAAATCAGGGAAAGGTGCGGGAAATCCTGCATGCTTTTCAGGGGCTGGAGGTAGAGCTTGTTTCTCTGGCTGATTTTGGTGAATTGCCGGATGCCGTCGAAGATGGCGAGACTTTCGAGGATAATGCGCGCATCAAGGCGAACTTCTATCGTCAGCAGACGGGCTGTGCCTGTCTTGCCGATGATTCCGGCCTCGAAGTAGCAGTATTGGGCAACGCTCCTGGCGTCCATTCGGCGCGTTTCGCTGGTGAACATGCGGATGATGCCGCGAATAATGCAAAGCTTGTCGCAGAGCTTGGACGCATTGGTGTAGAAGAATCTTCTGCGGCTTATCGCTGCGTGCTGGTTTTTGTGGATACGGATGGAACGACCTTTAGAGCTTCCGGCAGCTGTCCGGGAGCTGTGCGCAAAACTGCACGCGGGACTGGCGGGTTTGGCTATGATCCTTACTTTTATATTGATGCGGTGCATACGATGGCCGAAATCACACTTGCGGAAAAAGAAAAAATCAGTCATCGGGGAGCGGCGCTTCGCTCTATGGCGAAGAAACTGGAGGCGTATCTGGCATGAGGATTGGAATCATGAGCGACAGCCATGGTGATCAGCGGGCAATCGATGCAGCTGTTGAGGCTGCCGGCAAGGTCGGGCTCTGGCTCCATGCAGGAGACTGCTGCCCGGATGCTGCTTATCTGGGGCTGATTTCCTCGGTAAAGGTTGTCAACGTCAGCGGGAATTGTGACTGGCCGGACAGCAGCAATGCGGATGAAGTCACGGTAGAAGCCGGTGGACATAAAATCTTCCTTACTCATGGACATATTTACGGGGTACGTTATACGCTCGATGTGCTGACGGATGCTGCCAGAGAAGCAGGAGCAGATATTGCGGTTTATGGGCATACCCATGTAGCGGATGAGGTTCCCGGCGATGTCTATGTATTGAATCCGGGCAGTGTTTCACGGCCAAGGGATGAAGCAAGACCTTCGTTCATGATCGTAGATCTGGAAGCGGGGCAGAAGCCTTTGGTGAAACTGCTTCGTCTGCGTCACAGATAAAAAAATTCAAAAATTTAAATATAAAGCAGGAAATTTCGTAAAAATAGCTAATTATTAACATGTATTCGTTTTGCGGGGGTGGCCATAACGGATATATATGTGATTCTTATCACAAGTTAGGAAAAAGCTGGGAATATCCTGCTTTTTTCTATGCGATGATACAGCTTGCAGCAGTCGATAAAAACCGAATGAAATTCACTTTTTTGCCTATCGAATCAAACTTTTGAATTGCTTGAAAGCGCTGATGAAATATGGTATGATGAGCCTGCGAGTGTATTAAATTTTATGTTTTGGGAGGGTTTACTTTGCGTACAATCCAAGTAGAAAAAATTACTGAAGAAGTAGCGCAGATGTGTAAGGAAGCTGCTTACTATTTACCGGAGGATGTCTATGAGGCACTCAAACGTGGCAGAGCTACGGAAGAGTCGCCGGTAGGCCGCGATGTACTGGATCAGATCATCCGGAATGCAGAAATAGCAAAGGCAGAGGATCGTCCGATTTGCCAGGATACTGGTATGACCATTGTGTTTGTTGAAGTAGGCCAGGATCTCCACATCGAAGGCGGCAGCCTCAACGATGCGATCAATGCTGGCGTAGCTAAGGGCTACACCGAAGGCTACCTCAGAAAGTCTGTTGTTGCAGAGCCGTTATTCAATCGTAAGAATACGCAGAACAATACGCCTGCGGTCATTTATACGAAGATCGTCGATGGTGATAAGATCAAAATCCAGCTCGCACCAAAAGGTTTTGGCAGTGAAAACAAATCAGGCATCAAGATGCTTGTACCGGCAGATGGCGTAGAAGGCGTTAAGAAGGCTGTTTTGGAAATCATCCAGCATGCAAGCTGCAATCCGTGCCCACCGATGGTTGTCGGTGTCGGCATTGGCGGCACGATGGATCAGGCTGCGTATCTTTCCAAGAGAGCACTGATTCGTCCGACGAATGTTCGTAATGCTCATCCTGATTATGCAAAGCTCGAAGGCGAACTCCTTGAACTCATCAACAAGACAGGCATCGGACCACAGCTCGGTGGTACGACTTCTGCACTTGCGGTGAACATCGAATGGGGCCCGACGCATATTGCCGGACTTCCGGTTGCTGTGACAATCTGCTGTCATGCAATGCGTCATTCCGAACGCGTACTTTAATTAGGAGGAGAGATAGAAATGGCTGAAAAAATCCGTATTACTACACCTTTGACTGAAGAACAATCCAGAAAGCTCAAAGCCGGTGACAGTGTTCTTATTACAGGAACAATCATCAGTGCCCGTGATGCTGCACATAAAGCCATGACAGAGGCATTGGCACGCGGTGAGAAGCTGCCGGTAGACTGGACGAACCAGATCGTTTATTATCTCGGACCTACACCGGCAAAACCGGGCGATCCGATTGGCTCCTGTGGACCGACAACTTCCGGCCGTATGGATGCTTATACGCCGACAATGCTCGACCAGGGAATCAAGGGCATGATCGGCAAAGGCTCCCGTGCTCCTGAGGTCATTGAGGCAATGAAGAAGCATGGTGTTACATATTTTGCCGCAGTCGGCGGTGCAGCAGCACTTATTGCCAAGTCCGTAAAGAAATATGAAGTGCTCGCGTATCCGGAACTTGGCCCGGAAGCTGTTGCAAGACTTACGGTTGAGGATTTCCCGGCAATCGTTGTCATCGATTCTGAAGGAAATAACTTCTACGAAATGGGTCAGGCCCCTTATCGTAAGTTATAATACTTTCGTGGTTCCTCCGGAGCATTGGCGCCGGAGGGACAATGAAAGAAAAATCATAGGAGGTATAGAATGATTAACACAACTTTTTATGTCCGCCGTTTACATTCGATTTGTGGACTTCTGGCCGTTGGCGGTGTTCTGCTCGAACATATCTTTACCAATGCCATGGCTCTCGGTGGACCGGCAGTATTCAATGATGCACTTGCCAGAATGGAACTTATTCCGAAACCAATCTTCATGTTCCTGGAGCTCGGCTGTATTGCCGTACCGCTTCTGTTTCATGCGATTTATGGTATCTACATTGCATTGCAGGCGAATAACAATCCGCGCCGCTTTGGCTATGTGCGCAACTGGCAGTTTGCTCTGCAGAGATGGACTGCATGGTATCTTATTGCATTCCTGATTTTCCATGTAGGCTATCTGCGTGTATTTACGAAGGGGATTACGGGAACACCGATCACTTATCAGCTGGTTCAGAACCATCTGCTTGCTAACCCAATCGTATTTGTACTTTATTTCATTGCTATGGTTGCTGCAATTTTCCATTTTTGCAATGGTATCACGACATTCTGCATGACCTGGGGCATTGCTAAAGGTCCACGTGTACAGAAGGTAGTCGGTGCATGCAGCATGCTTTTGTGCGTGGGACTTTCCCTCGTAACGCTTGCATTCATGGTAAGCTACATGTTTTATTAATGAATTAAACAAATAAGGAGAGAGACCTACATGGCTAAAAATAAGATTATTGTTGTAGGCGGCGGTTTGTCCGGACTTATGGCAACGCTGAAGATTTGCGAGGCTGGCGGCGAAGTTGATTTATTCTCTTACTGCCCGGTTAAGCGTTCGCATTCGCTCTGTGCACAGGGCGGCATCAATGCCTGCATGGACACCAAGGGTGAGCATGATAGTATTTACGAGCATTTCGATGATACTGTATACGGCGGTGACTTCCTGGCTGATCAGGTAGCTGTCAAGGGTATGTGTGAAGCGGCTCCGAAGCTCATCAAGATGTTCGATCGCATGGGCGTTCCGTTTACGCGTACTTCGGAAGGTGTTCTTGACCTTCGTAATTTCGGTGGTCAGAAGAATAAACGTACCTGCTTTGCTGGTTCCACGACAGGCCAGCAGCTCCTCTATGCGTTGGACGAACAGGTTCGCCGCTGGGAAGTCAAGGGCGGCGTCAAGAAATATGAATTCTGGGAATTCATCAAGATCATCAAGAACAAAGAGGGCATCTGCCGCGGTATCGTTGCGCAGAGCATGAATTCCATGGAAATCAAGGCTTTCCGCGGTGACACGGTCATTCTTGCTACGGGCGGCCCTGGCCAGGTATTTGGCCGCTGCACGGCTTCCACGATTTGTAATGGTTCGGCAGTATCTTCCGTATATCAGCAGGGTGCTGAGATCGGTAATCCGGAATTCATCCAGATCCATCCGACGGCAATCCCAGGTTCTGATAAGAACCGTCTGATGTCAGAGGCATGCCGTGGTGAAGGCGGACGTGTATGGGTTTATAAGGATGGCAAGCCTTGGTATTTCCTCGAAGAAATGTATCCGGCATACGGCAACCTTGTACCGCGTGATGTTGCTTCCCGTGCAATCTATAAGGTCTGCGTACATGATCATCTCGGCATCAATGGCGAGAACCGTGTATATCTTGACCTTTCCCATATTCCGGCGGATTACCTTGAGCGCAAGCTCGGCGGTATCCTCGAAATGTATTCGGAATTTGTCGGCAAAGATCCGCGCAAGGTTCCAATGGAAATCTTCCCGTCTGTCCATTACTCCATGGGCGGTATCTGGGTAGACCGTCTGCATCATACGAACATTCCTGGCCTCATGGCTTCCGGCGAATGTGATTATCAGTATCATGGTGCAAATCGTCTGGGCGCTAACTCTCTGCTCTCTGCTGCATATTCGGGCACGATTTCCGGTCCGGAAGCAATGAACTGGGCAAAGAAGGGCGATAAGGGCTCAGAGCTTTCTGATGCGGATCTCGAAGCTGCACGTCAGGAATGTGTTGATGAGTTCGAAAAAATCCTCAAAATGGATGGCCCTGAGAATGCACATAAGCTCCACCATGAGCTTGGTGATCTCATGTATAAATATGTTGCCATCGAGCGTGAGAATGTCGGACTTGATGCCTGTCTCGTAGAGCTCAAGAAAATCCTCAAGCGCTGGGATAACATCGGTGTTACGGACCGCGGTCACTGGGCAAACCAGGAAGCTATGTTCGTTCGTCAGCTCCGCAACATGATCCTCTATGCAATGGTTGTAGCCAAAGCAGCACGTATGCGTGATGAGAGCCGCGGTGCCCATGCAAAGATCGTATTGGATGCAGCCGGCAAGCCGGTTCGTGATGAAGACGGCGAATTGAAGTTTATGGGCCGTGATGATGCGCGTTTCATGAAGATTACGATTGTCTCCTATAACAAAGAGACGGAAGAACCTATGGTAACCTATCGTGAGTTCGACCATTCGCTTGTTAAACCGCGTCCTCGTAACTACGCAGTAGCGAAGAAAGAGTAAGAGGGAGGATAAATAAGAATGGCAGAAAATAAGAAAACAGTAACCTTTATTATAGAACGCCAGGACGGTCCGAATGATAAGCCTTATACGCAGGAATTCGAAGTAGCATATCGTCCAGGCCTCAACGTTGTTGCCTCTCTGATGGAAATCCAGAAGAACCCGGTAACAAAAGACGGTAAGAAAGTTGCTCCGGTTGTCTGGGAATGCAACTGTCTGGAAAAAGTCTGCGGTGCCTGCATGATGGTAATCAATGGCAAAGCACGTCAGGCCTGCTGCGCACTCATCGATGAGCTTGCCCAGCCAATCCATCTTGCTCCGGCTCGTACTTTCCCGGTTATCCGTGACCTTCTCATTGACCGTTCCGTTATGTTTGAAAGCCTCAAACGTATTCAGGGCTGGGTTGAGATCGATGGCACATGGGAAGTCAAGGATGCGCCAATCCAGAATCCGTATACGGCTCAGACAGCTTATGAGATTTCGCACTGCATGACATGCGGCTGCTGTCTCGAAGCATGCCCGAACGTTGGTCCTCAGTCCGACTTCATCGGACCTGCTCCGACGGTACAGGCATATCTGTTCAACCTTCATCCGCTCGGAAAGTTCGACAAAGAAAAGCGCTTGAACACGTTGATGGAAAAAGGCGGCATCACGAGCTGCGGCAACAGCCAGAACTGCGTAGAAGTATGTCCGAAGAGCATCAAGCTCACGACATATCTTGCACAGCTTAACCGCGATGTCAACAAACAGGCATTGAAGAATATTTTCGATAAATAAGCCGGATTTAAAAACCGCTCATCTCTTCGGGGATGGGCGGTTTTTTCAGCTGATTTTCAGATTCATATGGTATGCTAGTA
>CAZTAP010000012.1:0-26745 GCA_964611665.1 uncultured Selenomonadaceae bacterium
GCCTCATGAAAGCTTTGCGGCGGACGTTCCGACAGATTCTGGCAGTTTGCTGCTGCCTGCAGTATATTTTCCCTCCATGCGGCATGCTCTTCTTTTTCTGCCATCTGCTGCAGCAGGCTGCTGTAGCGCTGCATAAAGCTCTGCTCGCCCTGCATGGTCAGACGCACAGCTTCGTAAAAATCCTTCTGCCGGCCCTGTGCCCCATGAAGCTTTTCTTCAGCTTCCAGGCGCAGACCCGCAGGCCCTTTGGCAAGCCACTCTGCACAATTTGGACAAATATGTCCCTGCGCATGGTCCTTCTGGTTGATTTTGACGACCTTGGCTATCGCATCGATTTCTTTGCCATAGCGCTCACGCAGTACATCCTCAAGGGATTTCCCCTGCCAATATGGCTTAATGACCTCACGGAACTCGTCAATATCCTCCTGCCGTACATTGAACCTGTCCTGCGGCCGCACAGGCAGCGTTTCAAATTCGCGGTCAACCCAGGTGCTGCCGCTTTCCGGGAAAACTACGCCATAGCGTACTCCAGCCGTACGATTGCCTACAATCAGTTCCTCCGGCTCTGCCTTAATGACAATCCTGCTCAACGCCGCCTGTAAAGCCAGCGCGCGCTGCAAAATCCTTGGTTTTCCTTCATTCTCTTTATATACTTCGGTAATGATCCTCGCCTGTTCAATCGAAGCAAAACGAGGCTCTGCAAGCATTTTTTCCTTCAACTCCTGAATGCGCCCGGTCATTTTTAAATTCAGCATGATGTTCCTCCGTATTCTTGCTTTTTATTGTTTTTATTGTTTGCTATTGTTTATACTTTTATTATAAATGCTTCATTCGTAATTTTCAAGAGTTATTTTCAAAACTTTTCTCCATTTTCTTTTTCATATTTGCTATTTTACCTTGACCTCTACTTAACTCCAGCCTGTATACTGAACATAAGAACGCTGCTGTACAATAGATAAACTCTCTTTTCCACCCAGGAACACTATGCTGTACAGGCGGCTTCTGAAAGAAATGCGAACAGCTTTTCTTTTTCATACCCCAAAAAGAGCGATGGATCCCAGTCCATCGCTCTTCCTGTTTCTGTATAAAGTTTCTTCTCTGCCCAGATCACTCGGATGCCTGCCCTGCCATCCTTTCTACATTCTGCGAAATCTCCTGCAGGGATTTTCCCTGTTCAGATATTTCCTGGATCAGCTTAGCCTGCTCAGCACTTACGCCCGTAATCTGTGTAACCTCCGTATTGATCTGACGGATGGAATCACGGATCTTTGTCAGAATATCCGTGATTTTTTCTGCCGAATCCGCACTATCTACTGCCAGCTTGCGCACCTGCTCTGCCACCACGGCAAAGCCTCGTCCCTGTTCGCCTACACGCGCAGCCTCAATGGCTGCATTAAGGCCGAGCATATTCGTCTGCGAAGCAACATTTTTGATAAAGGTAATTACTTTATCTGTCTCCACCACCTGGGTTTCAGCACGGTCTGCCAGACCTTTCAGGCTGTTGCCGCTATCTGCCAGTGTGCCGGCCTTATCGGAAATCATATCCAAAGCCTCGGCCATACGTTGTGTTGATGAAGCCAGCGTTTCTGATGTCGCATGCAAAACTTCATGCTGCTCCAATGATTCGTGGATTGCTACCGCTCCAACGATTTTTCCATTTTCCTGAATAGGCATGCTCACTGCTACATAAGGAACACCATAAACTTCTTTGGCAACACGAACTACGACACGACGGTTTTCCCTCATGGCAACTGCAACAGCTGACGCTTCCTTGATCTGTTCACCTACCACGACCTGACTGGCAATCTCTTCTATCGAATTTGCCGCAACCCAGCGTGTCTGGTCTGCGACAACCATGCCGACTCTCTGCGTCAAAAGCTTCGGTATGATTGGCGTTACTGCTTGAAATGCTTCTAATAAGGATATTTTCATCATCTTTCCCTCCGTTTTCTCATTCGCATGATTATTTTATTCGCGAGAAGCTCAAAGCTTTCCTGCCAGTATTCTTTTATAAAAAAACTTTTTCTACAAATAACAGGAACTTTTCTGCCAAAAGATATGTAAAATAGCACATCAGCAAAATACCGATGGATTTCCAGGCTGCTGTTGGAAACCCACCGGTATTTTATGCTCAGTCCATTTCTTCTATACGTTTGATGTCCTCAGCTGCAGCTCCATCACCAGCAGACAAGGCTTGTTGATAATACGCTTTGGCCTTAGCCAGATCCTTTGCAGCACCGAGTCCCTTCTCATAAAGCCTCCCGGCGGCAATCATGCCGGGTGCAGCAATCTTATCACCGCGTTCAGCAGATTTGAGATAGAGTTCCATGGCCTTTGCATAATCCTGCTTCACGCCCTTGCCGAGCTCATACATGCGGCCAAGATAACAGGTACCGGTAATATCTCCGTTCGCCGCTGCCTTCTGGTACCAATAAACTGCCTGAACGTTATCCTGCACAACCCCTGTACCATTTTCATAGCAAAGTCCCAGATACCGTGCCGCCTTGAAATCGCCGAGCTGATCTGCCTGATGAAAATAATCCAATGCTTTCTCGTTATCCTGTTTTACACCACTGCCCTGATAATAAGCAAGCCCCAGCTGCAGCGCCTTACGGGCTTCTTCATTGCCATGCTGCCTTTGATCGGACTTATCCTGTTTTTTCTGCGCGAACAGCCAGTCCCGTATACCTTCGATATTATACGCTACGGACCAGGTATACATATGATTGCCGCCCTTCAGGACCGTATAATTGATCTTCGCCTTTTGCGCCTCTGTATTTTTCACCAGCGCCGCAAACTCAGCAGCCGTTGACTTGCTGTCCCACATGCCGCTTCTTGCGACCTTGCTGCCAAGCTTTTCCCAAAGGGCAGTTGCTGCATTCATGCCCGGATAGGCTTTCGTATCGCCCTCACAGACCATAATCCACAAATTCTTATCCTTAAGCGCACGCATTTCTTCCACATTCCATTGGCAGGCTACCAGATATTGTGCTGCGAAAAGATCAGGATATCTATCACTGATGGCAATATTGGTCATGCCGCCCTGTGACTGCCCCGTCCCATAAACCCGATCCTTATCCACACTATAGCGATCCATCACATCAAACAACAGATCAGATACCAGCGTAAGTCCCTTCGTCCAGGTATTGCTGTCCGTTGTGAGCATATCCAGTGAATCTACCAGGCCCCTTGTATAGGCAGGTGCCAAAATGATGCACTCATGCCTGGCCTGCTCTGAAGGCTCTGCCCAGACAGCTGCGCCATTCCCCTGTACGAGCACCATTTTGGGATTCTCGACATTCGCGCTTGCATCCGCCACAAAGAAAAGCAGCGGATATTTTTTCGCTGGATCGTAGTCTTTTGGCAGATACAACTGATACGGAATCTTGTAGCCCGTGCCGGGATCTGTGTACTCATATTGCTGAAAACCATCCAGACTGCTTTCTGTTACGCCCTCGCTCTGTACTGGCTCAGTCACCGGTGCATAAGCGGTTCCATCCAGTGCCTTTACCGTACGGACTTGCGACAGCTTCACGGAAAGCTCCGGCATCTGCCGATTGCTGTAACGCGGTGCATCGTTCCCTTTTTTCTGCTGGCCGTTGTCCTTTGCTTTCGTTTCTGGCTGCTTCGGCTGCAAGGGCTGATCCGATACCGTATTCACCTCAGAAAAACAGACGACAGCATAACGTCCCGGCACATTCCTCGTGGTCAGCTCCGGCTTGTCATTGGTATAAACAGCTGTGATCTCCCGGCCTTCCGCCGTAAAATCCTTTGCAGAAAGAGAGCCCGCTGCAAGCACCTGTGAATATTCCACAACTGCAGCTGCCGGCTTTTCCCCATCACCATAAACCCTGGCAATACTCGTTACGCGCTGGATTCCCTGAGCCTTTTCTGTTGCGGCCCGTACAGCGGTCTGTACTGCTGCACTGCCAGCTTCCGCTGCCTCGGTCACCGGGCAGCAGGCTCCAAGCGTCAGGATGCCCAATGCCAGACAGGCTGCTAAAGTCTTTGTCGATCTATACATAAATCTGCGCCTCCAAATTAGTTGCTATGTCCATTATATAAGAACGTTTGCTAAATGCAAGCTTCCGAAGGCAAATTTAATGGATTCCTAATAAAAAGAGACCAGGATAACTCATCCCGGCCCCGAAACACAATCTGTTCATTCTCCATATACATCCTTAGCCATGCCAAATGCTGCCCATGCCTTCGGCCAGCCTGCATAAAAGCCCAGCTGCGTAATGACTTCCACCATCTCGTCTTTTGTCACACCATTCGTTTTGGCCGTCTGGATATGATATTTCAGCGAGCTGTCTGTCATGCCGCCCGCAATCAAAGCAGATACGGTCACGATGCTGCGGTCATGCAGGGAAAGCTTATCATTGCGTGACCATACCTCACCGAACAGGATATCATCATTATAACGCGCAAAATCCGGTGCAAATTCCCCAAGATTCTTCCTGCCTGCTGTCTGTACAATCTTTTTGGCCTCTCTCTTTGCTTCCTGATCACTCATCATTGCTGCCTCCATTATCGTTTTCTGAAGATCACTCGTTCATCGCACAAGATCTCCCTTTGCTCTTATTATGCAGCGCAGCAGAAAGATTGTCCAATACCTGTTTTGCAGGTCATGCCATGCCTCACAAGCATAAAAAGCCGGTCTGTCATTACATACCCTTAGCCTCAAGAAAAGCATCCAAAAGATTCAGACAAACTGCCTTGCGGTATTCTGCCGAAACCCTGCCGCGCGTCGGCCTGATTGCCCGGGCATAGTCCTGCAGCCATTCCGCCTTCATTTGCCGGACCTCGGCCCGTGTCCTGCCGCAAAGTTTCTGTTCCAGTTCAGGGAAACGCAGCACAGTATCGGCCACTGCACCAAAGGCTGCAGAAATTTTCCGGATGCTCTCACCTTCCCGCTGGAGGATACCGGCAAAGGAGACCCTGGAAATTGCCAACGCCTCCCGGGCTCCTACTTTTTCATAATAATAATCCTCAAGCCCTGTCTTCGGCAGCAGGATCTCAACGATCAATTCATCCTTTGCCAAATCAAGCTTTTTTCTGCCCCGATAAAAGTCACGGACAGGCACAATGCGCTCTCCACGCGTGGAAAGAAGCCGCAGTTTTGCATCCGCAGCAAACTCAATGAGTACCGTATCCGCTTTGGCCGAGCCATTGCCGATATTGCCAGCCATCGTGCCAAGATTGCGGATGGCCGGAGCAGCGATGCGTGAAACTGCTTCCTTCAGCAATGCCGGCGGAAACGGCGACTGCAAGACTTCATGAAAGGTACAGGAACCACCGATGCGGACAAACTCCTGATCCACACGGATCTGGCGCATTTCCTCCACACGATTGACGAACAGGTACACGGCTGCCACATCTCCATGAATCATCAGATCCGTACCGCCGCCGTAGGGAATGACATCTTTTTCTGCCCGTATCTGCAAAGCCTCCTGCAGATGCTCCGGCATATATCCATTTACCATAATCCATTCCCCTCCTTTGCTGCAATCTGTACGGCACGCACAATAGCATTATAGCCTGTGCAGCGGCACAGATTGCCGGAAAGGCCGCTGCGGATCTCGTCCTCCGTCGGATGAGGATTCTCCATCAGCAGCGCTTCAGTCGCCAGCACCATGCCCGGGATGCAATACCCGCATTGCACGGCAGATACTGCTGCAAACGCCTGATCAATGACCTTGAATCGTTCCATCTGGCTGAATCCCTCAATGGTAACGACCTGTGTTCCTTCGCAGCGGCCCATTGCAACCATGCAGGAATTCACCAGCTGTCCATCCATCAGAACAGAGCATGCCCCGCATTCGCCTTCTTTACAGGCACATTTAACGCCAGTCAGATGATAATGTCCACGCAGTACATCAAGCAGACGTTCTGCAGCATTCCCTGCATAACAGGTTTTCTTTCCATTCAGGGTAAAGCAGATTCCATCATGCATTTCCCTTCACCTCCAGCCATGCCTTCAATGTATCTTCAGCAGTAAACGGCACATGCTCCAGAAATTTGCCGCCAAGCGCCTGTTCGATTGCAGAAAGATATGCAGCCGGTGCCCCGACTGCCGGCAGCTCGCCGGCCCCCTTGGCACCATAAGGTCCCTCCGGATATTTTTCCTCGTGCAGCAAAACCTTAAGCTTCGGCACATCAACAGCAGTCGGCAGAATGTAATCTGCAAAGGAATTATTTCGAATCCGGCCGCTTGCATCTGCCGTAAGATACTCCATGCCCGAATGTCCGATTGCCTGCAGGAACCCGCCTTCCATCTGCCCAATTACGATATTGCGGTCGATCACCGTACCAACATCAAAATTTCCATAAGCCCCGAGCACTTTCGCCCGTCCCGTATAGGTATCGATTTCCAGCTCAATGACATTGACGAGCCAGGAATAGGTCGGGTAAGCATCCCCGCGGAACTTCTCCAAAGAAAACGGCAGCAGAAAATCCGGATGCTGATAATGTACCTCAACGATCTGATCAGCCCCCTCCTGCCATTTTTCTTTCAACTCCCTGGCTGCACGATACATGAGCTGCCCCACGACCATCATACTGCGCGAGGCAACGGTCGGCCCGGAATCCGGCACGAAATCCGTGTCCGGATAGGCATAAAGGATCTTCTCCAATGGCAGGCAGAGCTCTTTTGCTACGATTTTCGGCAGACTGGTACGCAATCCTTGCCCCATATCCGTATTCGCCACCAGCAATTCCACACGTCCATCCGGATATTTATGCAGCTTCGCCACAGCCTTGATAAAATCCCGTTCACCAGATCCTGTAAAACCAGCACCATGAAAACACAGGGAAAGGCCAATGCCCCTGCGGTATCTGCCCTGCTGCGGCTGATCATAGATTGCACGCTTTTTGCGATATTGGGCTGCTGACTCCAGCTCTTCTGCCATATCCTTCAATGGTACAGGAAAATGATATTTACCCGAAGTCGAGGTCTCCGAGCCTTGCTGTGCAAGATGCCTCAGTTTGAAATCAAGCACCGGGACCCCTAGTTTTTTGGCGAGATGCTCCATAAGCATTTCGATGGAAAAGAAGGTCTGCGGGCCGCCAAAGCCTCGGAAGGCGCCACTTGGGACCGTATTCGTCTTCACTGCACGTCCATGAATATACAGATGCTCAATGTCATAGACACCGTTTGCACAAATAATGCCGCGCTGCAATACAACCGGCGTAAGCGTCGTATAGGCACCTGCATTGAAGAGCACCTCGATCTCCAATGCAGTGACACGTCCATTTTTGATTGCTGCACGATACGTGTTGCAGGAGGGGTGTTTTTTGCTGGTAAACTCAATATCCTCGCGGCGTTCATAGATACAGCGCACATTGTGCTTTGCAGCCATCGCTGCAACACCGACCTGTGCACCAAGAATAGACGGCCAGTCCTCCTTGCCGCCGAAAGCACCGCCCGTCACATCCTGAGCAATGCGCAGCTTTTCCTTCGGCAGGCCCAGCGCACGCTTTGCGGCATTCAGCACATAATAAGGGCATTGCATGGAACCATGCAGAAAAACCTTGCCATCTGCCTGATATTCCGCAGCCATTCCCTGTACCTCAAGATAAGCCTGCTCCTGATAACCGGTAGAAAAGGTCTCTTCATAGAGTTCATCCGCCTCTGCAAAAGCTTTCTTCGTATCCCCCTTGGTGATTGTATAATCAAAAAACGTTTTTTCCGCCTGATGGATGTCCGTAATCACAGGCAGTTCCTCATAAACGACCTCAATCTCCGCCAAAAGCTTTCCCACGACTTCCGGATCCGGCCCACAGAGCATACCAATTGCCTCACCAATATATTCCACAGTGTCCTCAGCATAAACAGGCAGATCATCCTGCACAATATTGACACGGTTATCACCAGGCACATCATGTTTATCTACAAAGAAATATCCTGCCGGCAATTCAGGGACATGAACCGCCGTGAGTTTCGCATGCGCCTTTTGGGAATGCAGCAGTCTGCCCGTCAGAAAATCCTCCTGTGGATAATCACTCACATAGATGGCCTGTCCGGAAATCTTATCCAGATGATCGCGCTTTACAACAGAATCACCAATTCCCTGCATATTTCTCCCCCCATCCATCAATAAATTTCGTATTTTCTTATAATTCACTTTCTTTTATTATAACGCCATTGTTCAGGATTTCGCAACGTGAAATCATTCTCATCAGCGTTTCAACGAGGTGAGAGCGATTGGCTTGCTGCCTGTTATTTACTCTTGCCCCCATTTTATTTAAAAGTGGGACTCATCTTCTTCCGAGTTATAACGCCATTGTTCAGGATTTCGCAACGTGAAATCATTCTCAGAAAAGAAAAGCTCCGGGGGTACGCTGCACTCCCGGAGCTTTTTCTTCATTCCTTTATAACAACAGCACATTGACGCAAACAGCCTGTTTTATCATTCGCCGCAAGAATACGGTCTGCATCCTCAGCACTGATGACCGGCGTCATACCCTGATCATCAAGGCTCACCGCCTTGACCGTCAGAGGAGCTGCCCCTGCCTTCGCAAGTACCGTATCGCTGTTTCCCCAGGCTGCCATGCCAAATCTTACCACCTTATCCCAAAGCATTGCCTGATAAAAATAAATTTCCCTGCCATTCGTATCCTTGATCGTAACAGCCATGACAGGCTTTATGGATAATCCTGTACAATCTACAATAACCCCGGTTGCTTCCGGAACCTCCAGATTCTCCGGTCCCTTCGGCAGCTCAGCCTGATTGAAGATATGCGGCAGCACAGCCCTGCCGACAGAATCATTGATTCCGTAAATTGGCAGGCTCATCGTTATTGCAAACTTATCTCCTTTTTGCCCGGCTGTGACAACAGCTGCATCCTGCAGCAATTTATTGACATGTTCAGCCGTAGCTGCATCCGCATTCATCAAATCCCCGACCGTCTGTGCCGTAGTGACCTGGATGGACTTCACATAGTCCTCCAGCTGATTACGGGCATCTGACTCTGCCAGCTTACGCGCGTTCTTGTCCGTCTGATACTCGGACCAGACAGCTCCGGTACCTGTCTGCGGCCCGCCAGCAGATATCGCTGCATCTGCCAAAGAGGCTTCGCCTGTCGACGTAATCGTTCCCGCATCCCAGTCAGCCTCCACTGCAGCAAATGCCGTCGAGCACAGCAGCAAAGAAAGTGCACCTGCTAATATTGCCCATTTCTTCATAACCTGTTCTCCCCTTTCTAAAAAGAATATTCAGATAGATCTTTCCTTTATTTTACTGCTGCCCATTGAGCGCATGCAAGCAAAACAAAGCAAAATAGGAAAATATTCCTTATCTTTCCTGATAGTCTCCGTCTTCGGTAAGCTCCCATTCCGTATCGGCAGGCACGGATTCCTGCAAAACACGCTCAACATTTACCCGGTCACTAAAAAGATAAAATGCAGCCGCTTCTGCAGCTGTTTTTCCACCTTGTATTTTTCGCTGAATCAGCCTTTCTTTCAACTGCACAGGATCTGCACAAAGCGACACCGTATAATCGGCATATTGACACGCAGCCTGCCAGCAGGGCTCCTGCAAAAGCAGCCAGTTGCCCTCCAACAGGACGATATCACCAGCAACCGTTAAAGCATCCTCCACAACATCATGTTTCTGCCGATCATAGACCGGCCAGGAAACCTCCTTTGCCTGACAAAGTGCCCCGAGCTTGCGGCACAGCCTTTCTACATTGAAACTTTCCGCACAGCCTTTTACTTCCTTCATCGAAATTATTTTCCCATCCCTGCGCACCGTTTTCCTTCCAAGTTCCTCCGCATGAAAATGAAAGCCATCCAGCCCGACTGCCTGCAGCACTGGCATCCCCTCGATGTCTCCTGCAAGCTGTTCAAGAAAAAGGACTAACGTAGATTTTCCCGTTGCGGGCGGCGCAGCAAGGAAAACGATCAGCCTTCGACCTTTTTGCCGTTGCAGCCTGGCCATCCTGTATAAAAAAGGAAGAAAAAGCTCGTTTATTGTTTCTTCGCGAAAACGAACCTTTTGGACAAGTCCATTTACTACCAGATCATACAGTTTCCATGTTCCCTTCATCCCAGCCACCTCAATTTTCATTTTTTTTCGATAAAAGGTCCAGAATCGTTTGATAAAGCAGCTCCGGATCGATTGGTTTTGATACATGTGCATTCATTCCTGCCGCAAAGCACTTCTCGATATCGTTAAGAAAGGCATCTGCCGTCATGGCCATGATTGGCACAGATTTCGCATCCTTGCGGTTGAGCGCACGAATAGCTTCAGCAGCCCGGTAGCCATCCCATACAGGCATGCGAATATCCATCAGGATCAAATCATAATACCACAACGGAGAGGCTGCGAATAGTTTTGTACCGACCTGCCCGTTTTCTGCTGCTTCGACAATCATGCCTTTCTTTTCAAGCAGGGCTCTGGCAATTTCCTGATTCATCGGATGATCTTCACAAATCAATACATGCTTCCCTGCCAGGACATCCATGGCCTGGCCCGAAGACTTCCCCACATCTTTTCTCTCTAATTCCTCCGCACGGATATAGTCATAAGGAATGGAAAATGTATACGTAGTCCCCTGGCCTATTTTACTTTCAACCGAAATCTCTCCATTCAAAGCATCGATGATCTTTTTCACAATCGCAAGCCCCAGACCGCTCCCCCTCATTTCTGAGCTTTCATCACGGTTTTCCTGTACAAATGGCTCAAACAAGACCTTTTGAAACTTTTCACTCATCCCTATGCCATCATCACAGATCTGCGCAGTTACCCGGATCTTCTTTTGTTCCAGGCACAGTTCATCTTTCAGCTGCACCCGGATGTGGCCTCCCTCGGGTGTATATTTAACCGCATTAGACAGCAAATTGAAGTAAATTTGATTCACCCTCAGAATATCCATCAATGGAATATAGCCCGGTACCGGCGCCGAACTGATCTCCAGTGTCTGATTCTTCACGTTGCATAGAGGACGGATCACCGCTTCAATATAGCCTAAAAAATCCTCCATGAAATACGGCTCCGGATGGAGTTCAAGCTTGCCGCTCTCTGCTTTTGTCATATCGAGGATATCATTGATCAGCCCCAGCAAAAATTGTGCCGAAGTATTGATTTTATCCAGACAGGCTTCTGTTTCTGGTGAATTTTTCTGCATTTTGGCAATATGCATCATGCCAATAATCCCGTTCATCGGTGTACGGATATCATGGCTGATCCGGGAAAGAAATTCTGATTTTGCTTTATTCGCCTCATTGGCTCTTTCCACGGCTTGTGCCAGTTCACAGTTCTTCTCTTCAATAATCCTGGATTCCTGCAGGCGAAGCTGTGTTGTCTTCAAATCTTTTACCTTTTGAACAATTTCCGTCTCTGCATCACAAATCATCTGATACAGCTCTTCCAGCTCATCCCCTGTACACACCTGTTCACGCTGCATCCATGCAGCAGTATCCAGCCATTCTTCCGGAGCACTTTGTCGGAAAGTCTGCGCATGTGTCAGCATAATCCGTATGGGTTCTGCAATACGCCGCTGTACAAACCAAAGAGAAAAAGCCGCAAACAAAATGACGAGCCCAAAGATCAGCGCTGCTGTTTGTATCGCATAGAGCAGCAGATCCTTGACATAACCATCCAGTGAGATATCCACCCCCACATAGGCTGCTGCCTGACCCTCTGAATTCCGCACCGGAGTAAATGCCGTAAGCAGCCAGCCATATTCATCATGAGAAAGCACTACCGGTATTTCCTGCCCAGCCAGAAGCTCCGTCCGATATTTCTCTACACAATGCGGGAAAGGAATAACCCTACCCACAGGATCTGCTGAAACATTTTCTGTATCGAAATCAAAAACGACATGGCAGCCATCTGCCTGCGGCTGGTAAACATAAACATAAGCCACATCTGATATATTCTGGAAAATCTGGCGCAGATTTTCTCTTACCGCTGCATATTCAGATAAATCTCCTGACTGTGCCAGAAAGGCCTCCAGGGAGTCCCCTGGAATCATATCTGCAGCTAGTGCAGAAGTATCCTCTGCCAGACGATGATAGACGCTCAACTGCCTGTCCATATGATAAAAAAAGCTGACTCCGGCTGAAATAAAGCCAATGGCTGCTGCTGCGAAAATAATTATATGTGTAATCTTATCTTTGATTGAATGATGCTGTACATGGATAAGCTGCTGTTGGCGAACACGTTCACGCTCATCTGCCCTGCGGTCATAAACATAGCTCAAAGGAAAAAGATCATATAGCTTTTGCGGATAATAGTGCACAAAAAGAAATACCGGCAGTACGGTCAGGAATTTGTCAGGGATATCGATCACAGTACTTGCGATAAACTGCGATAAAAACATCGGCATCCCCTGCTCATATAAATTGCTGGCAAAATCAGCTGTTGTTGCATCGCCAAAAGTACCGCCATACAAAAACCAGGTAATTCCAGAACCAATGGAACCACCAATAAAGGCAAAAACCAAGGCCATAAGCAAAAAACCACGAATACTGTGCAGGAAGCCGCTGCGGGAAAAAAGATAGCCCATCCAGGCAATCCAGATCGTCAGGATACCATAATACATTGACATCGGATGATTCATGGAGTTATAAATATTCGTAAGAAAACCGATAAAGATTCCTGGCAGACTGCCCCCCAGTACGCAAACCAGCACGCTTCCAATATTGTCCAGATAAAGCGGCAAACCGGAATATTCTACAAACTTCCCCAAAAGCATATTGAACAGCATCCCCCCAATGCACAAACCAAGCATTGGGCGGGTGAACATTTTCTCACGAAAAGGAATATATCTTTCAGGAAACAGGTTCGAACGCATATTCATCCCTTCTTTTCAGACAGGCAATCCTGCAAGGCTCTTTTTTTCTCCGTTTCATCCGTTACATGCTCAAATCGCCATTTTTGCATGATCTCCGGATATTTCTCATGATCGACTTCGCTCATAAACATCGCAAGCGGCCGAACAAAATCTGAATAATCACCATACAATGTTTTATAGACGACACAAGTCTCTCTCGTTTCTGTGTGAACAGCCAGCGTAATGATCTGGTAATAGTTCTGTTTGAAATGACGCCATATCTCGCCGGCCTTTGGCAAATCACGTTCAGTCTTCATCTGCATCTCAGCTCCATTATCTACAATCTGTACTAATTTTCAATTCGCCGCCGCCCGTAATATTCCTTGTCCTATACGCAAAAAGTCTTGAAGATGGCTTTAGCACCTTCAAGACCTGTCAGGCGTCATCTCACGCAGCAAGATCCACGTTCGCTCCTCTGTATTTATTGACTGCATCCGATGACTTCATATCCTGTTGATAAGGATTGTCTTCATTATAATATTTGATTTGTGTATTGGTTTCCCCGCCGGAAACATACGTACGCCCGCACTCTGGGCAAATTGCTGTTTTCAGGCTCACCGAAACATTCTGTACTACGCCATTGTTGTCCCTCGCCTTGGCATAGGCATTCGCAACATGCTCCTGTTCATGCCCCATGACAACAGAAGCCGCATTATCCGGATCAATATGCCCTGGTGTCTTGAACGAGACCATTTCATCTGAGCCATCCTGATATTTACGGTTTTTACAAGTCTGACATTCTGCCGGAGAAGATTTTCGCCCCGGCTCACGAACGGTAGACTCCCCTGGGTTCAGCACGGTACTGTTGTCTGATTTCCCTGCACTGCCATCATCCCTGCTATTGCCGACCTTAACCATATCCTGATAAGTAAAGCCATAATTAGACGATGCGGGTGCTATAGTCATTGTACTCATTCTATATCCCTCGTTTCGCATAAATGTATGGATTTTTCTGATAGTTCTATCATCTTTATCATACCATAGAATACCTTCACAGAACAACCTTCACAAAGGAAAATTTCACTTATTTCGAAGGACCTTTTCCAGCGTTTCAATCAGCTGATCTGGCTGCACGGGCTTGGCAAGATATTCCGTCATCCCACATTCCATGATGCGCTCCTGTTCATCCAGATAAGCATCTGCTGTAAGTGCAATGATTGGAACAGTTTTCGCATCTTCACGCGGCAAGCTGCGAATCTGCCGTGTAGCTTCAAGCCCATCCATGACCGGCATGCGGATATCCATAAAAATCGCCTCAAACCAGCCGCTGGACGCTGCATTGATTTTATCTATGGCTATCCTGCCATTTTCTGCCGTTTCGCATTGTACACCGGCCTGCTCAAGCAGGGCGCAAACAACCTCCTGATTGATTTCATTATCCTCGACAACAAGCACACGGCGTCCAACCAGCGAAATTGTCATCTCTTCTTTCCCTGCAAGTTCTTTTTCCACACATGTACAAGCTGGAAGCGTAAGGGTCACCAGGAATTCCGTCCCCCTGCCAACTTCACTCTGCACCGAAAGGCTTCCCTGCAGGGCATCTACCAACCGCTTTACAATTGCCAGTCCAAGACCGGTCCCCTCAGCTGCATCAATATGACGTTCTTCCTGAGTAAAAGGCTTGAAAATATCGGGCAGGAATTCCGGCTGGATTCCTTTGCCTGTATCAGAGACAGCCACCCGCAGACAGATTATTCCTGACTTTTCGACAAGTTTGTTCAAAGAAAAGCGTACCTCACCACCCGCCGGTGTAAACTTCACCGCATTGGCCAGCAAATTCAGGAAAATCTGATTAAAGCGCAGTTTATCAACAAAAATACAGTGCAGGCTTTCGTCTACCGACCAATACAAACGAATATGCTTTTGGTCTGCCAGCGGAGCAATACTGCTTTTTAACAGCAGCCGGAATTCCTGCACAGAATATGCTTCCGGATGCAGCCGGACTTCACCATTTTCAATTGCGGACATATCCAGGATATCATTGATCAGCTCCAGCAAAAATGTACTGGAATGATTGATCTTTGTCAGATAATCAGCAATTTTCGGCGAAGTATTTGCTCTTCGTGCCAGCTCTGTCATACCAAGGATAGCATTCATTGGTGTACGGATATCATGACTGATCCGGGACAGGAACTCGCTTTTTGCATTGCTGGCTGCCTGCAGTGCAGCTCTTTGACGACGATCCCGTCTGGATGCATAGTAAAAGAAGATACTCAGCACAGGGAAGAAAAGACCCGCACCAAAAAGCAATAGTGCCTGTAAGGGATGTGCATAAATGCGATCAAGAATACCAGGCTCAAGACGATTACGCGTATTTGACAGAATAGCTGAGTTCATCTCTGCACCGGAGATGCTTTCCAGTGTCCGGCAAAGAATGGACAACAGCCTGGGATCTGTATGTTTGGAAACACCAATGCCTGCTTTTTCCGTAAACCCGGTAACACTCTGCACATTCAGATGTTCCAGGCGAAATTTCTCCATATAATAATTCAGCTCGTATTCATTGACAAATGTATATCCTGCACGTGCTGACCGCACTGCATCAATACATTCCATCGTCGTATCGTAATAGATAAAACTGGTTTCCGAGGCCTTCCCTTCCTTGCGGATACGCTCCTCTACAAGATGGCTCAGCAATGTTCCCCGAGGCAGGGCAATCTTATCATAGACTGTCTGGTCATTCGTATAGACCTGAAAAAGCTGCATCTCAAAAATTGGCTGTGTAAGCCAGGCCTCATGCTCATCTCCCCAGGAAAAATCATACCCAAGCGTAGAGAATACAGCCGCTGTATCCTTATATTGCTGCAAGGCATCGCTGAAATTATCTGCCGTAACGAAATGGAACTTCAATCCTGTACGCTGGCTGATACGGTCAAAGACATCGCGCATCACGCCGGAAAATTCACCGGTAACAGGATCCCTGTATTCAACAGGCCGCCATTCCGGATCATAGGCCACGATGATTTCTTCGCCCCTGCGGATTTTCTCATCAAGATATTCTCTCTCAGCAACAGAAAAAGAAACTGCCGGTGTGTATGAAGCAGAAAAATATTTTTGATACAAAGAATTTTCGTAGTTCCGGTCAAAAAAATTGAGCATGGAAATCCCCTGGTCCAGACCATCACGTATCCAAAGCTCATCCATCCGTGTAATAAAATAGAACTCTTGCGGCGGCAGCTGCGCCAAAACTCTCAATCCCTGAATATTCCTGGTCCCACTGATAAAAAGTGCATCGACAGCTCCATCAGCCAAAGCATTTTGCAAAACTTCCTGACTTTTATAAATAAAGAGCTCATAGGAAAATTGATGCTCTTCAGCATACTCCTCAAGAGAACGCCGTAAATTTGCAGAGTCCAGAACGCCAATGCGCATGCCCTGAAAGCTGCTGAAATCTGCAAAGGAATAGCGATCGTCCTCCTGCTTTGCCACAAGCCTTGGCGCTGCGCGTCCAGCACTATTGCGTGTATAAGCAAACTGTGCCTCACGCTCCGGCGTCCTGGCCACGCCGCCTACGATATCCAGCCGCCCATTTGCTAAATCCGCCAGACAGTCTGCAAGGGATTCTGCTACAAACTCATACTGCCAGCCATTGAACTGAGCAATCGACCGAAGATAGTCATAGTCATAACCGCTGTATTGTCCTGCCGCCTGATCAATATTATGCAGACCATCGACCAAATACCAGCCCACACGCAGCACAGGCTGACGATCAGCACCTGCAGCTTCCGGAACACTGCAGCAAAGAACCATGCTTATACAGCAGATACAGCAAAGGAAAAAATACCGCAGCATGCCAGTTCATCTCCCTATAAAATCCATATAGTCTAAATCTATTCCTAATTATCAAGTTCTCCATTTCTCTCAATTTTCCTACCAGTATTCAGAATATTTTTATACATTTGGTAAAAAAAGAACAGCCCGCATATTCCGAGGCTGTTCGTACTGATTCATTCATTCTTTTCCCAGATACCGTAATGCACATGGCTGTATTTGCCGCCCGCAATCTTTGCAAAGCCCAGCCGGGCAAATTCCAGGCTGCGGCTGTTTTCTTTCAGCACGACGCGCTGGCGCGCCACCCGTTTCGCTTCTTCCATGGCCCCCAGCGATACCGGGCGATGATCTGCCGAGGTACGCAAGGGAGCAAGCTGTACACTTTCACGCAGCGGATGCCGGAACATAGGATCGAAATACACCACATCGACTGATGCGTCCGGCTGTGCCTTCAGATAAGCAAGATAATCCGTCTGCACTGTTTGGATTCTGCGCATAGCCTCCTGAATAGGATAGTTCTCTGCCACGAAATGTGCGAGTCCATAACCAACGACGGCTGCAATAAGCGGACTGGCCTCAAGGCCTGTCACGCTGCCGCCATCGCCCACTGCAAAGCTTGCGACGATTGCATCAGCACCGAGCCCCAGCGTACAGTCCAGCACCTGCATGCCAGGCTGCAGCCCCATCGCTTCCACCATATGATCCGGCTTGCCCAGCCGCAGGTTCTTGACCCGTAGATGCGCCATATTCGGATGGAAAAACAGCTCTCCCTCCGGCGTTTCAAGCCGAAGGCCTCCCTTTTTGGCCACAAGCACAAAATCTGCCGCCTGTCTTTCTTTCAGTTCTTCAAGTGAAGCATTGCCCCGCCGTACAAAAGACAGCCCAAGGCGCTCCGCTGTTTCCATCGCAAGCTTTACGCTTGCGTCCTTCACTTTATGTCCCGTTGTTACAATCGCTTTTGTCATCATCAAAATCCCGTTCTTTTAAACATTTTTGCGAGCTCATCACTGCTGAACTTCAAAATGGTCGGCCGGCCATGCGGACAGGTATACGGCCTTGCCGTATGGGAAAGCTCCTCCAGAATGATCTGCATCTGCCGCAGGTTCAGCTCGTCCCCCGCTTTGATTGCCGCTCGGCAGGCTGTCGTTGCAAGGCATGCATGACGGATTTCCTGTGCCGTGAGCGCATGCATATCATGAAGCGATGTCAAGATCTCCCGGATGATATCCTCAGCTTCCGCTGCCGGGATATCAGCCGGAACCTCTTTCAGACGGAATTCATTTTCGCCGCATGCCTCCATATCGAAGCCAAGCGTACGGAAAAGCTCCTGATTCTGCTCAATGAGCTCCGTTTCTTTATGATCGAAGTCCAGCAGCTGATGAACCAGCAGCTGCTGGGAAGGTATGCTTTCCGCCATCGCTGAGAATTTGTCATAGAGAATGCGCTCATGCGCCGCATGCTGATCGACGATATAAAGCCCTTTGGCATCCTGCGCAATGATATAGCAAAGATCCACCTGACCAATCGGAACGATAGAGCCCTCGTAAGCCAGAGCCTCTGCCGAAGTCTCAGATGGCTGCTCGGCAACCTCCTGCGCAGGCGCCAGTACGGCTTCTGCCGGAGCATATGTCTGCCCTGGAACTTCAGCCGTCTCAGCAGGCCGCGGACTGGTCTGCCTTTCCTGCTGCAGCTGTGCCTGTGCTTCTGCGAAGCTCACTGCCGGCGCAGACGCTGGACGATGTACCGCTTCGTAGATTGTACGCGGCGCAGCTGCCGGCATTGCCGGACCGGACGCCGCAGGTGCCGGAGCAGCTGCCGGAACAAAATGCATGGGCTCCATTGTATAATGGCGTTCCACATGCTCTACCTCTGCTGCCACATTTTTGAGTGTCTGACCTGCCGGACGGATTGCATCCACGATGGTTTTATAGACCGCCTTGAAAATCCGGCCCTCATCTTCAAACTTCATCTCGCTCTTCTGCGGATGCACATTGACATCAATGGTGCGCTGCGGCACGTTGATTTCCAGCACAGCAAGCGGGAAGCCGGATTTTGGCAGCAAGGAATGATAGGCATTGTCAATCGCCTTGGCAATGGCCTTGTTCGAAATGATGCGGCCATTCACGATAAAGGTCTGCCAGCCGCGGCTGCTTTTCAGCATGGATGGCTTCGTAATATAGCCGGTAATCTTGATATCCTCTGATTCAAATGCCAGCCCCAGCAAAGAATCAGATACCTGTCCGCCATAGATGCTCTGGATTGCATCAAAAAGCGAGCCGTTGCCCGGCGTGGCCACAGACATTTTATTATTGTTGATGAATTTAAACGCAATAGAAGGATTGGAGAGCGCAAGCTTGACAATGAAATCATTGATTTTTGAACCCTCCGTATGGGTAGTCTTCAGGAACTTTTTGCGTGCCGGCGTATTGAAGAAAAGATCCTCGACCTTGATGGTCGTGCCGATATTGCAGCCAGCCTCCTGAATATCCGGTGTCTTGCCGCCGCTGATCTTCACCTGTGTGCCAAGTTCCTGCCCCTCCTGACGCGTCAGAAGCAAGAAGCGCGATACTGAGGCAATGGTCGGCAGAGCCTCGCCTCGAAAGCCCAGTGTACCGATCGTATTGAGGTCAGCCACCTCCTGGATTTTGCTTGTCGCATGGCGCAGGATTGCAAGCTTCGCATCCTCGAGACTCATGCCCTTGCCGTTGTCCGTCACGCGCATAAAGCTCGTTCCACCCGCCATGATCTCAACCTCGATGCGTGTCGCACCGGCATCGATTGAGTTCTCGACCAGTTCCTTGATGACCGAAGCCGGACGTTCCACGACCTCGCCTGCTGCAATTTTATTGATGGTGCTGTCATCCAGTACATGAATGATGCTCATGCCCTGCCCGCCTCCCCTCTGGCCTGCTGCTGCAGTCTATACAGCGCATTGATTGCCTCCAAGGGTGTCATCGTCATGACATCCATGGACAAAAGCTCATCACTGAGCGTTGATGAAAAGAGCGAGCCCATGAAATCATCCGCAGCCTTTGTGCCCGTCTTTGCTGCACGGACAGGCTGTAATCCCGGCGTATCCTCCCGCACCTCCGTCATATGTGCTGCTTCCTCTGCATGCTCGGTTTCCAGCGCATCGAGGATTTTCTGCGCCCGCTCGGTAACCGCCTTGGGCAGGCCTGCAAGCCTGGCCACATGGATACCATAGGATTTATCTGCACTGCCCGCAATGATCCGGCGCAGGAAAACGACCTGCGTGCCGCGCTCTTTGACCGCCACGCAGAAGTTCTTGATAAGCTCATCCTCCAAGTCGGTAAGCTCATGGTAATGCGTCGCAAACAACGTCTTGGCATGCACTTTTTCCCGCATATGCTCGATGACCGCGCGGGCAATGCTCATGCCATCAAAAGTACTCGTACCGCGGCCGATTTCGTCAAGAATGACCAGACTGTTTTTCGTGGCATATTTCAAAATCTGCGCCACCTCATTCATTTCGACCATGAACGTACTCTGCCCGCTGACGAGATCATCACTCGCCCCGATACGCGTAAAGATGCGGTCAACCGGCGAAATTGAAGCCTCCCGAGCCGGGATGAAACTGCCGATCTGTGCCATGAGCGTCAAAAGTGCTGCCTGACGCATATAGGTAGACTTGCCGGCCATATTCGGACCGGTGATCAGCATGACCTCGCAGTCCGTATGATTGAGCCTTGTATCATTCGGCACGAAAAGATCGCGCGTAAGGATGCGCTCCACCAGTGGATGACGGCCATCCTTGATATCGATCTCACCGTTGTTCGTAAGACGCGGACGCGTATAGTTGTACGTGCTTGCAGCCTCTGCCAGGCTGGACAGTACATCCACAACAGCAATTTCATGCGCTGTCTGCTGGATGCTGCTGAGCTTCGTCTTGATGATTTCCCGTACTTCCGTAAAAAGATTGTACTCAATATTGACGATTTTTTCCTGTGCACCGAGGATCTTGGTTTCAAACTCCTTGAGCTCCTCTGTAATATAGCGCTCGGCATTGGCGAGCGTCTGCTTGCGGATATAGCGGTCCGGCACAAGGTCCGTGCCGCTGTGACGAACCTCGATATAATAGCCGAATACCTTGTTATAGCCGATTTTGAGCGACTTGATGCCCGTCTCTTCTTTCTCACGTTCCTCGATTTCCTGCAGCATACTTTTGCTGTCATGGGAAATACGACGGTATTCATCAAGCTCTTCGTTATAGCCGCTCTTGATGATGCCGCCCTCACGCAGAGAAATCCCCGGCTCATCCACGATAGAACGCTGCAAAAGGTCGACGACCTCATCATAAAGACCGATTTTTTCATAGCAGTTCCTGAGCAGCCCTGCCTGGGCTGCGGCCATTCGCTCTTTGATATGCGGCAGGCACATGAGCGATACCTTCAGCGAAATGAGATCCCGCGCATTGGCCGTGCCTACCTCGATGCGGGTAAGCAGGCGCTCGAAATCATAGATTTCCTTGCAGCCATCACGCAGATCGCCGCGCAAAGCGAAATTCTCCACCAGCTCGCCCACAGCATCAAGCCGGTGATTGATTTTCCCGATATTGAGCAGCGGATATTCCAGCCATTTTTTCAGCAGCCGGCTGCCCATCGCAGTCTCGGTGAAATCCAGCACATCAAGCAGCGTATCCTTTTTGCCGCCATCGCGCAGATTGCGCGTGATTTCAAGATTCCGCAGCGTATAGGTATCTACCACGAGATTTTCCGATGCATCCAGATAGGTCAGCCGGTTCAGATGCGTAAGGTCTGTTTTGACCGTTTCGTGCAGATAATCGAGCAGGGTTGCAACCGCTTCCTTTGCCTCCGGCGCTTCCGGCCGGTTGTCCGCATCGAAATGCTGGATGATGCGGTCATCGACAGCGCGGGAAATATGCCCGATTGCCGTAAAGGCACAATGCGCCAGCCTGAGCTCAACGAACTCGTCAAGAGCCTCGCGGAAGGACAGCTCTCCGACCACAAGCAATTCAGGCATCATAAGACGGTAAAGCTCATCGTAGAGCATCTGCTGACGATCCGGCCCCTGATAAACGCCGTAAAAACACTCGCCGGTCGAAACATCAGCTCCGGCCAGAACGATTTGTTCATGCTTTTCATAGATGAGCGCGATATAGTTATTCTGTGCATCATGCAGGGAAGATTCCGTAAGCACGGTTCCCGGCGTGATGATCTTGATGACCTCACGCTTCGTGAGCCCCTTCGCTTTCGGGTCGCCGATCTGCTCGGCGATTGCGACCTTATAGCCCTTATTGATCAGTTTATTGATATACGTTTCCGCTGCATGATATGGTATGCCGCACATCGGGGCCTTATCCTTGTTGCCGCTGCGGCTCGTAAGCGTAAGCCCGAGCTCGCGTGAGACGAGTTTGGCATCTTCAAAAAACATTTCATAGAAATCACCCAGACGGAAAAAAAGAATTTCGTCCGGATGATGATTTTTCGTTTCCAGATATTGCTGCATCATTGGTGTAAGTTGTTCCATGAAGCTATCCCCCTATAGGAAAAAGGGCTGCAGCAGTACATCAGCCCTTTTCCTTATCTATCCTGTAATTCGCCTTTCAGTACCCAGGTCTGCGGATGCGTGACCCGGATTTGTACCAGGTCGCCTTCCTTTTCCCAGTCTCCCCTGTCCCAAAGGACGATTTTGTTCGTACGTGTACGTCCCGTCCAGACCGATGCATCCGTGCGGCTCGGTCCTTCAACCATAACCTCGACCGATTGTCCCTGTAATTTCTCGTTATTTTCCAGACTGATCTGATTCTGGACCTCCATGAGCTTATGCAGACGTTCCTTCTTGCAGGCTTCATCAACCTGCTGTTCCATCACCGCTGCCGGCGTACCGGACCGTTTGGAATACAGGAACGTATAGGCCGCATCATAGCGGATTTCCCGGAGGAAGCTCAGCATATCGGCAAAGTCCTCCTCCGTCTCTCCCGGAAAACCAACAATGAGATCGGTCGTAATGCTTGCTGCCGGGATTGCCGCACGGATTTTCTTCACCAGCTCACGATACTGCTCCACCGTGTAGACGCGGTTCATCGCCTTGAGGATTTTATTGCTGCCATACTGCACCGGCAGATGAAAATGCTCACAAATATGCTCGCTGTTTTTGATGGTCTCGATGACCTTGTCACTGAGATCCTTCGGATGCGAGGTCATGTAACGCACGCGTTCAATGCCCCTGACCTTGTCCACCATCTGCAAAAGATCAGCAAAATCTGCCTTTTTATGATCCTTGCCATAGGAATTGACATTCTGCCCCAGCAAAGTAACTTCCTTGAAGCCCTTAGCCGCTGCCTCTTCCACTTCTTTCACGACATCTTCCGGCAACCGGCTGCGCTCACGGCCGCGTACATATGGCACGATGCAGTAAGTACAGAAATTATTGCAGCCATACATGATTGGCACCCAGGCCGAAAGCCTGCCGCCGCGCTGGACCGGAACATCATCCGGCAGTTCCGTATCTCCGAGCAGCACATCGACAACATGGCCGCCCTTAGCTGCTTCAACTTCCTGAATGACATGCGTAAGCTCATGGACCTTGTTTGTCCCCAGCACAAAGTCAATATGCGGTGCGCGTTTAATGAGTGCATCCCCCTCTTTTTGTGCCATGCAGCCTGTGATGCCAAAAATAAGCGAAGGCTTCTCACGTTTCAGATGCTTGATTTCACCGATCTTGCCATAGACTTTATCCTCTGCCGTCTCACGTACACAGCAGGTATTGAGCAGGATAAGATCTGCCTCTTCCATATTCTCCGTGCGTTCATAACCGATTGTCACAAGCTGCCCTTCCATGCGTTCCGCATCGCTGATGTTCATCTGACAGCCATAAACTCCAATAAAAGCTTTTTTCTTCATATTCATGTAGGTAAAAATCCCCCGTTCAAAAATCTAACTAATATCATATTCTATCATATTTACGGAAGCGATGAAAGAGAATCATAATCAATTTACTCGGATTTCAAAAAAAGAGACTGTTCCCAAAGCAAAAATCAGACGAACGTACGGCAGACTATTTCATTATTCTATGATTTTCTCCAACATATTGCTTATTACAGAGCAATATGTTAAGTCTATCATTTTATCATCCTCCAAAAATATCGCTGCATATCTTGCCCTGCCACAGGATCTATTTCCCTGAACTTTACAGCTTCTTTTATACCATAGTGAACATCAACAACTGCACCATACAGCTCGTCTTGTTGATCCTTTTCAAAAAGATCATATGCACGCAGCATATCTTTACACAATTGCGTTTCATAATCTTCCGGCCTATATTTTCTTTCCATGCGTATCTCCTCCAGCCCCATTCTTATTCAGATATAGAAAAAGCTGCATTACTGCAGCTTAACGTCTTACTGTTTCAGGTGTTCATCATGAACACTTTTTTTCAGCACCAGCCAACTTTCCCTGATCTGTTACCAGAAACCCATTTTTAGCCAATTTCTCTATCTTTGAGCCATCTGAAAGAACAAGATCCGGAACATCACTTTTATATTCCATATAATCACCATTCCTATCTTATGCTTTGTCCTTACCTGCCATTCGCCGGCACATCAACACTTAGATTTCGTTCGGCAGCTTTTTTCTTTTCTTTGACCGGCTCTATTAAACCTTTCATGTAGTTAGCCATCTGTCTGCTGTCAGAATTCCCAAAGATAGATGCACACATGTACATTTCCTTGCTGCCTTTCGTTAATCGAAGATTATACCCGGCATTTTTTGCCACATGATAGATCAGTTCTCTTTGTGCCCTGCCATTACCTTCTCTGAATGGATGTAACATATTTACATCACAAAACAATTCTGCTGCTTTTTCACAAAATTTTTCCTGATCTAAACCTTTTAGATCGTTATCTTTTTTTAAGCTGCTGAAAATTCGATCTGCTTCAGAATCTATAAATTCTGATCGGCAAAACATCGTTCCTCCCTTTGCAATATCAACGGTTCGTATTTTACCAGCCCATTTGTACACATCTTTAAAAAGTTCTTTGTGGATTTTCTTCATTGTTTCTAATGAAAATGTACGGTATCGATGTGAGCGAATCCCTTTTAGCGCATAACCAGATAAGTTTCTTTCTGCTTCAGCCAGATCGTGATCATCTGTTGCACCAAGTTTATTTAACAATACGCCTGTTTGGGGATTGACATATGGATCTATGCTCATTTTTCGTGCCTCTTCTTAAACCCTTTTAAGAAGTTGTCACGCGCTTCTTCCGGGCTTAGTTCACCACGAGCAATCTGTTTGAACACATCTTTTTCCTTCGCTGTATAAACATGTCCTTCAAACTCGTTTGTTCGCATGCCATCCATTATATTCTCTTGTTCTTCTTTTGTAAGCTGTCCCATCGCTGCATATCCCCTTGAATAATTTGCTTTTATTTATGTATTTTATGCTCATTAAATTATATCACATAATCACCTTTTAATCCAGTATTATATGGTTTTATTACCATTCTGCAAGAAACAATATATTCGTTTTTATGAGAATTAATTACCTTTTTTAGAGTATTTTATAAGAATAATAGTCATAGTATCCAAGCATCATCCTTAGCCTGAACTTTCAGGAATGGCGCCAGGAAAACACCGCCTCACCCTCCCCTAACGCAGGAGGGTGATTCACAGAGCTTTTTACTACGCATAGGCTTCGACCAACAGACAGGCATGCGGCAAGAAAAGGCACTCAGGCAACTATCCTTGCCGCTGAAAGCACAAAGCCACAGGATAGATTTTCTTGCAAAAAATCAGAATGAATTTATTTTTTATCAGCAACAGCCTGTCACCTCTAACGGATAAAAGAAGAGTAAAGGGCATTGGCTCACTTTTTAGATCCGTTGCTTGCAGTTCTCAGTGCTCTGCCAATATCCGGTTTTTCCGCAATAAATAATTTTCTCATTCAGTTCATCCTTTCATTGTCATTTAAAGCTCATAATGATACTATATTCATAATAATTGTTTCGTGGTAATTATAGATATATTTATAAAACATAGGTGATTTTGATGTATACAACAAACACGCCCGAATTTGCAGTACGCTTGAAAAAATTGCGTAAGGAATATAAGCTGACACAAATTGAACTAGCTCAAAACCTGAACATTACACAAACTCAAATATCTCGTTATGAATCTGGGCAGGATCGTCCAGCTCCAATGCAAATGAAAAAAATAACAACTTTTTTTAAAGTATCAGAGGATTATTTATCAGGCAAGGAAACCACTACTGAATTTGTTGCTGAAACCGCTGATGCGGAATACAGTACATTAGCTTTAAGAATAAAGAGTATCCGCACTTATTTCGGACAATCTCAAGAAGAATTTGCCAAAAAATTATCGATTAGTCAATCCGCATTATCTGCCATCGAACTGGACAAAGTTTCCCCTCCAGTCGAAGCGATTCAGAAATTGGGCCGAATGGGCTTTGATGTAAACTGGCTGCTATACGGAAAAACAAACGTAACGGAAACTCCAAAAGAAATTTTCGAGAAAAATGCGGTTGATTGGGAAACCAAACGTATTCTCAAATTATTAAGCAATTATACTCAGGACAAGCTGCGCGTCTTACGCCAATGCCTTGAGTTGATTGACCATATAAAAAAATCATAAAAAAGGATGGATTCCTGCACATGTTAAAAAAAATGAAGCCTGTAAGTCTGTTGTTGTTATTATTATGCATTATGATACTCTTTACAGGCTGCCATGAAGAAAAGAAGTACAACTCCGCAAGATATGCTTTTCTGCAGGCCGAAGAAGAATGGTCAGAGGATGAATGCACCATTCCAAACAATGACCATAAAACCATCATTGATGAGGATGCCGTAAAGAAGCATGAGGAAACCGGTAAAATACTGGATGCAAAACTTGCAGAACTTGAAAATTTAGCAAAATCCGAAAAAAAACTTAATAACGATTACTTACATGTAAGGCAAGACTACAAGGCAATCAAGGCTGAATGGAATCAAAAACTTGCAGTATATCGCGATCACGCTAAACATGAAAAAGATTCAGAAGGCAAGGAAACAGCCCCTGCAGCTGACGATCCCCGGACAAAATAGGACACAACAAAATCAGATTAGTGAGATGCCAAAAGCCGCTGACATAAAATCAGCGG
>CAZTAP010000013.1:0-26176 GCA_964611665.1 uncultured Selenomonadaceae bacterium
TATAATAAAAACAATATTTGTTAACCGATAGTTGGAAGGAAGATTTCATTAATGCAGAATAAACATATCCGTAATTTCTCGATTATCGCGCATATCGATCATGGCAAATCGACCATCGCGGATCGTCTCATTGAATACACCGGGACACTTTCCCAGCGTGAAATGGAAGCCCAGGTACTTGATAACATGGACCTCGAACGTGAGCGCGGCATTACGATCAAGGCACAGACGGTACGCCTTGATTATCAGGGCAAGGATGGCGAGATGTATGAGCTCAACCTCATTGATACGCCGGGCCATGTGGATTTTACCTATGAGGTTTCCCGCAGCCTTGCTGCCTGTGAAGGGGCTTTGCTTGTCGTGGATGCAGCACAGGGCGTCGAGGCGCAGACGCTGGCAAATGTCTATATGGCGCTCGAACATGATCTGGAAATCATCCCGGTCATCAATAAGATCGATCTGCCGAGTGCTGAGCCTGAGCGCGTGAAGCAGGAAATCGAGGATGTCATCGGACTGGATACTTCGGATGCGGTAATGGCCTCTGCCAAAACCGGCATCGGTATCGAAGAAATCCTCGATGCGATTGTCGAGCATATCCCGGCGCCGCAGGGCGAGTCGGAGAAGCCGCTGAAGGCGCTTATTTTTGATTCCTATTTTGATTCCTACAAGGGTGTCATCGCACATATCCGCGTGATGGAAGGCCATATCAAAAAGGGCATGCAGCTCAAAATGATGGCGACGGGCAAGGTGTTCGAGGTCACAGATGTGGGCTGTTTCCGTCCGGCACCGGTCGACATCGGCGAGCTGGATGCGGGCGAGGTCGGTTTTGTGGCCGGCAGCCTGAAGAATGTACGGGATGTGCGCGTGGGTGATACCATCACGGCAGTGGAAAATCCTACGTCGGAGCCTTTGCCGGGCTATCGCGGTGTTACGCCGATGGTTTATTGCGGACTTTATCCGGTGGACAGCTCTGACTATGATAATCTGAAGGATGCGCTTGAGAAACTGCAGCTGAACGATGCTGCGCTGGTTTTCGAGCCGGAGACTTCGATTGCACTGGGCTTTGGCTATCGCTGCGGCTTCCTGGGACTTCTGCATATGGATGTCGTTCAGGAACGTCTGGAACGTGAATACCATATGAAGCTTATTACGACGGCACCATCGGTTATCTATCATGTGCACAAGACCAACGGTGAAATGCTGAAGGTGGACAATCCTTCCAAGCTGCCGCCTCCGACGGAAATCGAATTCATCGAGGAGCCTTATGTGAAGGCAACGGTCATTGTGCCGAATGATTATGTCGGGGCGGTCATGGAGATTTCTCAGGAGAAGCGCGGCGAGTACAAGAGTATGGATTATCTCGATGTGAACCGCGTCATGATCATCTATCATATTCCGCTCAGTGAAATCATCTATGACTATTTCGACCGTCTGAAATCTGCGACGCGCGGCTATGCGTCTCTGGATTATGAGCTTGCAGACTATCAGGAGTCGAAGCTCGTGAAGCTTGATATCCTGCTCAACGGCGACCCTGTGGATGCGCTTTCGACCATTGTGCATACGGAGCGCGCGGCATTGCGCGGCCGTCAGCTGGCAGCGAAGCTCAAGGAGATCATTCCGCAGCAGATGTTTGAAATCCCGATTCAGGCAGCTGTGGGCAACAAGATCATTGCGCGTGAGAATGTACGTGCAATGCGCAAGGATGTCCTGGCAAAATGCTATGGCGGTGATATTTCCCGTAAACGCAAGCTGCTCGAAAAACAGAAGGAAGGCAAGAAGCGCATGAAGG
This sequence comes from uncultured Selenomonadaceae bacterium, assembly GCA_964611665.1. GTDB lineage: Bacteria > Bacillota > Negativicutes > Selenomonadales > Selenomonadaceae > CAZTAP01. The sequence continues at coordinate 1,790 of CAZTAP010000013.1, forward strand.
CGGTGGGCAGCGTCGAGGTTCCCCAGGAAGCATTCATGGCAATCCTGAAGATCGACTGATGCGCTGGGGAATCTATGTGCATATCCCGTTTTGTCGTCAAAAGTGTTTTTATTGTGATTTTCCGTCCTTTGCGGGACGGGAAAGCCGCAGTGAGGCGTATACGGATGCCCTGTGCCGCGAGATTATGGCACAGGGTTCTCTTTTGCGGGAAAAAGAGGAAAATCTGACAGGGGCGGCAACGGTCTATTTTGGCGGCGGCACACCTACGGTGCTGCAGATCAGCCAGCTGGAGCGTATCATCAGGACACTGCGGCAAAATCTTCCGGTAGCGCCATCGGCGGAATTTACGATGGAGGCGAATCCGGGGACGGTTTCACGGAAGGGGCTGGAAAGGCTTCATTCACTGGGCGTGAACCGGCTGAGCTTTGGCGTACAGAGCTTTGATGACGGACTTTTGCAGCGCATCGGCCGCATCCATACGGGACAGCAGGCGGTGATGGCTGTGCGGGAAGCGCAGCGGGCAGGGTTCCATAATATCAGCCTCGATCTCATGTATGGACTGCCGGGGCAGAGTATGCAGGAACTGCAGCAGAGCGTCGAACAGGCGCTGCGCCTTGAGGTGCAGCATATTTCCATCTATGGCCTGCAGCTGGAGGAAGGCACTGTCTTTGCAAAGCAGCAGGAAATGGGATATCTCGAACTTCCGTCAGAGGAATTGGTGGAGCAGATGTATGATTATATGACCTGTGCGCTTCCGGCAAATGGCTATGCCCGCTACGAAATCTCGAATTTCGCGCGGGCTGGTTTTGAGAGCCGCCATAACCTCGGCTACTGGCAGGATGTTCCTTATCTTGGTCTGGGGTCGGCAGCCCATTCCTACTGGCAGGAACAGCGGCTGGAGAACTGCCGGGAGATCGGGGACTATATTGCGTGCATAAGTGCAGGCGGCTCCCCGGCGAGAGAGGAAGAGCCGATGACGCGCCGCATTGCCATGGAGGAGTTCGCTTTTCTTGCGCTGCGTACAGCAAAGGGCATCGATCTGGAGGCTTTTCAAAGGAAGTTTGGCTGTTCTTTCGCATCGGTCTATGCAGAGACTGCCGCAAGAATGACAGCAAAGGGACTTCTGCAGCAGACAAAAGGCTTTGTGTATCTTACGGATCTCGGCATGAAGTATGGCAATGTGGTCTTTGAGGCGTTCCTGCTGGAGGAATAAACAGCATTTACGCGGGGCGGGAACTGTGATAGAATCATAAAAGATTCTGCTATGAGCCGGCGCGGCTGGCTTGTTATGATAGAGGAGGATATACATGAAAAGCATCAAACCTATTTATACGATTGGTCACCGGAATCCGGATACGGACTCCATCTGTTCTGCAATTGGCTATGCTCATCTGAAGCAGGCCATGGGGGAGAATGTCGTTCCGGCCCGTGCCGGCAAAATCAATGCAGAGACGAAATATGCGCTGGAGCATTTCCGTATGGAGCCGCCTTTACTGCTCACTGATCTTTATCCGCGTGTCAAGGATATCACGCTCGACTGCAAAATCGTGGTTAAGCAGCATGATACGCTGCGCCATCTTGGCGAGGTCATGCGCGGTCATGACCTGAAATCCGTGCCGGTCACCGACAGCAAGGGCGTGCTTGTGGGCATTGTAACCGTCAGTGATCTTGCCAAGCGCTATTTCCAGGAGCTCGGCATGCAGAACCTTGCAGATATGCGCGTGCGCTATCGTGATATCATCCATGCGACGGACAGCGAAGTGCTGGTCTCCGGTGAAGAGGGAGAGACCATCAAGGGCAATGTACGCATTGCAGCAGGCAGTGTGAATATGATCAAGGACATCATCAAGGAAAACGATATTGTGCTCATTGGCGATCGTCATGATGAGACCATCATTGATTGCGTCAATCAGGGCATTTCCTGCCTGATCATCACGGGCAATGGCCGCGTTTCGGCAGATGTCATTGAAGAAGCGGAAAAGCGCCATATCTTCGTGCTTTCCACGCAGTATGATACGTATACGGTAGCACGCCTGATCAACCAGTGCGTGCCGATTCGCCGCATCATGCATCCGAATCCGGTCTGCTTCAAGCCGCTGGATCTCCTTTCTGATATCAAGGGAACGATGGATGAAACGAATTTCCGCAACTATCCGGTCGTCGAGAATGGCCGTCTTGTAGGTATCGTGAGCCGTGATCAGCTCATGGTTCCGGAGCGCGAGCGCGTGATTCTCGTTGACCACAACGAACGCGGGCAGGCTGTTGAGGGCATTGAAGAGGCCAGGATCATTGAAATCGTCGACCATCATCGCCTTGGCGGCATCCAGACCAGTGAGCCGATCTACACGCATGCAGAGCCGGTTGGCTGCACGGCAACGATCGTGGCCAATATGCACTGGCATCGTGATGTTGAGATTCCGCCTTCGATTGCAGGGCTGCTCTTGTCTGCTATTTTGTCGGATACAGTGCTCTTCAAGTCACCGACCTGCACCGAATACGATAAGAAGACGGCTCAGCGTCTGGCTGAGATCGCAGGCGTGGACCTCAATGAATACGGCCTGGCAATGCTGAAGGCCGGTTCGGGCATCGGTGATATGACACCGGCGGAGATTGCCAAGAATGATCTGAAAGAATTCCAGATCGGCGATTACCGCATCATTGTGAGCCAGATTTCCGTCATGGATACGAAGGAAGTCATGGATCTCGAGCCGCAGCTCATCGAAGCGATGAAGAACATCTGTGAAAAGGAGGGCTTCGATATGAGCCTCGTCATGGTCACGGATATTCTGGAGGAAGCAACGTACCTGCTCTATGCAGGTTCACCAAGAACACTGATCGGTGAAGCGTTCAAGAAGGATGCAAGCGGTACTCATGTCTACCTGCCGGGAGTCATGTCCCGTAAAAAACAGATCATCCCGCCGCTTTCGGAAGCAGTAAAACGCATTAAAAACTAACCGGAATGGTACAGTCCGCTCTTGCGAAAGGGCGGACTTTCTTTCGGAAACGAAAAAAATTGAAAATCCATGAAAATAGCGGAAAATCAAATTGACAAAAAGTCAAAAAAGCGGTATATTCTTATTAGACATTAGCACTCACTGCTTTTGAGTGCTAACAACAGGGGGTGTGAAGATGCTCGATGAACGTAAGCAGCGTATACTGCAGGCGATTATCAATGATTATATTTCATCCGCTGAGCCTGTTGGTTCTCGAACAATAGCACGCAAGTATGACCTCGGGGTCAGCCCGGCAACCATCCGCAATGAAATGGCGGATCTTGAGATGCTGGGCTATCTTGAGCAGCTGCATACGTCTTCCGGACGCATCCCCTCCTCCAAGGGGTATCGTTTCTATGTCGATGATCTTTTGCCGCCGCAGCCGATGGGGGATAAGGAAAAGGTTCTGATCAATCAGTGGTATAAAGCACGTGTGAAGCGCATTGAGGAAGTATTTCAGGAGACGGCGAAGATCATTTCGCGCGTCACCAAGAATGTTTCTCTGGTGCTCGCGCCGCAGCTTGCCCAGGCGGCCTTTCGTTGTCTGCAGTTCCTGCCGCTTGATGATTCGCGCGTGATTGCCGTAATCATGACGGATGCGGGCTTCGTTGAAAATAAAATCGTTGCGATGCCGGGCGGGGCTGAGTTTGAGGATTTCCAGCGCATGGCAATGGTCATCAATAAATGCCTTGCCGGGCAGACGCTCGATGCGATTCAGCCGGACAGTCTCAGGCGCATCCGTGATGAGATCATGGATGAGACGCTCTACGAAGCTGCAATGGATCTGATCCATCGATCACTGGATTCTGAAAAGAAGGAGCGCCTTTATCTGGGCGGTACGACGCAGATGCTGAATCAGCCGGAATTCCATGATGTGCAGAAGGTCAAGGACATCCTGCTCATGCTGGAAGAGGAACAGCTCCTGAAGGACATTTTGCATGCGCATATGGGCGAGGGGCTGGCTGTGACCATCGGCCATGAGAATAAATACACGGGAATACAGGATTGCAGCATCATTACGGCAACCTATCATCTCGATGGTGAGCTTCTCGGGACGATTGCAGTACTTGGACCGACACGTATGGAATATGGCAAGGCAATGACATTGCTGCAGTATATGAACAGTAATCTTACTGAAATCATAAAGAAATTTCGTTGGTAGTGCAGCGTAAAGAGTAAGAGAAAGAGGTGAGGTTTTACATGGCGTTCATGAAAGATGAAATGAAAGAAAAGGATGAGGAAAAGCTCGAAGAGATGAAAGAAGAAATTGATGAAGCCCTGGCAGGCGAGCCGGAAGCTGATGCGGTCCAGGCAGAGAAAGAGCCTGAGCCAGCAGTGCAGGAGCCGGATGATGTGGGGCCATCTGTGGAGGAGTTGCAGCAGCAGATTGAGAAGCTTGAGGCACAGGTCAAAGAAAAAGAAGACCGAGCACTTCGTCTGCAGGCTGATTTTGATAATTTCCGCCGCCGTACACGTCAGGAAAAGGAAGAGATTTCAGCAGTTGTTACGCAGACAATCCTTACAGACCTTTTGCCGCTGCTCGATAATTTCGAGCGTGCTATGGCTGTGGAGACGACAGATACAGAAAACTTCCAGAATGGTGTAGAAATGATTTATAAGCAGCTGAAGGAAACCATGAAAAAGAATGGCCTGGAGGCTATAGAGACAGAAGGTGCGAAGTTCGATCCGAACTTTCATCAGGCAGTCATGCGTGTGCAGAATGCCGATCAGGAAGATGATACGATTGCTGCAGAACTGCAGAAGGGCTATATGGTCAAGGGCCGTGTCATTCGTCCGAGCATGGTTCAGGTAGTTTCTAATTAATTTACTATAGATTTTTAAGTTTGAATTAGGAGGAAATAAATATGTCAAAGATTATTGGTATTGACTTAGGTACGACAAACTCTGTTGTGTCCGTCATGGAAGGCGGCGAGCCGACAGTTATCACAAATCCGGAGGGCAGCCGTATCACACCGTCTGTCGTTGGTTTTACAAAGACGGGTGAGCGTCTGGTCGGTCAGCTGGCAAAGCGTCAGGCGGTATCCAATCCGGATCGTACGATTGCTTCCATCAAGCGCCATATGGGCGAGCATGACTATAAAGTGGCGATCGATGATAAAAATTATACACCGCCGGAGATTTCAGCGATGATCCTGCAGAAACTTAAGGCTGATGCAGAGGCTTATCTTGGTGAGACGGTTACGCAGGCAGTCATCACAGTACCAGCGTACTTCAACGACAGCCAGCGCCAGGCAACGAAAGACGCCGGGAAGATCGCAGGCCTCGATGTTCTGCGTATTGTCAACGAGCCGACGGCTGCAGCACTTGCTTATGGCCTGGATAAAGATGGCGATGAGACCATCCTTGTCTTTGACCTTGGCGGCGGCACGTTCGATGTTTCTATCCTTGAGCTCGGCGATGGTGTCTTTGAAGTAAAGGCTACGAATGGTGATACGCATCTCGGCGGCGATGATTTCGATAAAGCTGTCATGGACTGGATGGTTGCAGAATTCAAGAAGGAGAATGGCGTAGACCTTTCTCAGGATAAAATGGCTGCACAGCGTCTGATCGAAGCTGCTGAAAAAGCGAAGATTGAGCTGTCCAACATGCTCTCTACGAATATCAACCTGCCGTTCATCACGGCAGATGCTTCCGGCCCGAAACATCTTGATCTTACGCTTTCCCGTGCGAAGTTCGATGAGCTCACGGCTGACCTCGTTGAGCGCACGATGGGACCTACGCGTAAAGCTATGGCTGATGCTGAGCTTTCTTCAAGCGATATCAGCAAGATCATTCTCGTTGGTGGTTCTTCACGTATCCCGGCTGTTCAGGATGCTATCAAGAAGTTCCTGGGCAAGGAACCGCACCGCGGCGTAAATCCGGATGAGTGTGTATCCATCGGCGCAGCAATCCAGGGTGGTATCCTCGGCGGCGAAGTCAAGGATGTACTGCTTCTTGATGTAACTCCGTTGTCTCTTGGTATCGAGACACTCGGCGGCGTCTGCACAAAGATCATCGAGCGCAATACGACAATTCCAACGTCCAAGAGCCAGACATTCTCTACGGCAGCAGATAATCAGCCGTCCGTTGATATCCATGTCCTGCAGGGCGAGCGTGAAATGGCTGCCGGCAATAAGACACTCGGACGTTTCGAGCTTTCCGATATTCCGCCGGCTCCGCGTGGAGTTCCGCGCATCGAGGTGAAATTCGATATCGATGCCAATGGTATCGTTCATGTATCGGCTAAAGATCTTGGTACGGGCAAAGAGCAGAAAATCACGATTCAGTCGGACAGCGGCATGAGCAAGGACGATATCGACCGTATGGTCAAGGAAGCCGAAGCTCATGCAGCGGAAGATAAGGCTCAGAAGGAAGGCATTGAAGTACGCAACAATGCGGATTCCCTTGTCTATCAGGCAGAAAAGACAATCAAGGATCTTGGCGACAAGGCAGACAAAGCTCAGGTTGAAAAGGTTCAGACTGCCATTGAGAAGACGAAAGAAGCCCTGAAGGGTACAGATAACGAAGCCATCAAGAAGGCAACGGAAGATCTTCAGAAGCCGCTCTATGAGATGAGTGCGGCTGCATATCAGGCTGGACAGCAGGCTGCCGGCGGTGCACAGGGTGCTCCGGGCGCAGAGCAGGCTGGACCGCAGCAGGAAGCTCCGAAGAGCGATGATGATGTTGTCGATGCTGAATATACAGAAGTCAAAGACGATAAGAAATAAGATTTAGCGGATAGAGTTTAAGTGTTGAGAGTCGGGGCTGGGAAAGCTTCTGCTCTCAACTCTTTTTATGAGGTGGTGCAAGGTGAGCGAGAAACGCGATTATTATGAGGTGCTTGGTCTTGAAAAAGGTGCCTCTGATGCAGAAATAAAAAAGGCCTATAAGAAGATGGCACGTAAGTACCATCCGGATTTGAACCGTGATAATCCAAAGGCTGCTGAGGAGAAGTTCAAGGAGGTCAATGAAGCCTATGAGGTGCTCTCCGACCCGCAGAAGAAGGCGCAGTATGATCAGTTCGGTCATGCAGCCTTTGATGGCGCTGGCGGTATGGGCGGCGGTGCAGGCGGCTTTGGCGGCTTCGGCGGCTTCGGCGGTGGCGGTGCTGAGGGAGGCTTCGGCGACATCTTCGATATGTTTTTCGGTGGTGGCGGCGGTGGCCGTTCACGTCGTCCGGGTCCGGAGCGCGGCAATGATTTGCGCTATGATCTGGAAATCACGTTTGAAGAGGCTGCGTTCGGCAAAGAGGCTGAGCTCAATATCCCGCGTACGGAGAATTGTGAGGAATGTCATGGCACCGGTGCGGCAGCAGGCTCTTCACCGGAGGAATGTCCGCAGTGCCATGGTTCCGGTCAGGTACAGTATGCACAGAATACGCCGTTTGGCCGTATCGTGAATGCAAGGACCTGTGATCGCTGCGGCGGTACGGGCAAAATCATCAAGAATCCATGCAAGAGCTGTAATGGAACGGGTCATAAGCGTGTACGCCGCAAGATCAAAGTCCATATTCCGTCAGGAATCGATCATGGACAGCGGGTGCGCGTAGCCGGCGGCGGTGAGGCTGGTGTACGCGGCGGCGGCAATGGCGATCTCTATGTTTACATTTTCGTCAAACCGCATAAGCTTTTCAAACGCAGCGGCACAGATGTCATTTGTGAGGTTCCGGTTTCCTTCGTGCAGGCTGCCATGGGCGATACCATCGAGGTACCGACGATTGATGGCAAGGCTGATCTCAAGATCCCGGCAGGAATCCAGTCTGGTACGATCCTGCGTATGCGCGATAAGGGCATCCCGTATCTTCGCGGTACAGGCCGTGGTGATCAGCATGTGCGCGTGAAGGTGCTTACCCCGCAGAAACTTACTTCGAAGCAGAAGGATGCATTGAAGAAGTTTGCTGAGCTTTGCGGTGAAAATGTGAATCCTGAGCAGAAGAGCTGGAAAGACAGTGTGAAGAAGTTTTTCAGCTGAATTTCCGGACATGGTCAGAATCCATTTGCCTAAGATGATTTCGCCTTGCGGAATCCTGAACAGTTGCGTTATAATTGAATCAATCAGATAAGACGAAGCCGAGGCGATATTTGCTCCCGGCTTTGTCTTTTTACGCGGTGCAGACCGTCAGAAAAGGAGCGATGTTTTTTGAAGTGGGCCGAAGTCAGTATACGAACATCACATGAAGCAACGGAGCTTATTGCTGAGATTTTCCATGATCTTGGTGCCTCCGGTGTAGTTATCGAAGATCCGGAGCTCGTCAATAACTATATCCATGCAGGGATTTGGGACTACAGTGATGTTCCTGAGGAAGCGAATACGGAAGTCGTCACAGTCAAGGCCTATCTGCCTGTCGATGATGAGCTTGATGAGAAGCTGCGCGCCTTTGAACAAGAGGTCAACAAGCTTTCTGAGCACAATGTCGATAAGGGGCCGGCGGCAATTTCCTGCAATGAGGTTCAGGATGAAGACTGGTCCGATACCTGGAAGCAGTACTTCCATACGGAAAAAATCGGCGGGCTCATTGTCATCAAACCGGTCTGGGAGGAATATGAGGCAAGTCCTGATGATATCGTCATTGAGCTTGATCCGGGAGCGGCCTTCGGTACGGGAACACATCCGACGACTTCCATGTGCATCAAGGAGCTTGAAACATTGGTCAAGGGCGGCATGAAGGTCTTTGATATCGGCACGGGCTCCGGTGTGCTGGCTATTGCGGCTGCGAAGCTGGGTGCAACGGACGTGACAGCTGCTGACTATGATGCGACGGCAGTCGGGGTCGCAAAGGAGAACATTGCGCATAACCATGTGGAAGATGTCGTAAAAACCATGCGCAGTGATCTCATGAAGCAGGTTGAAGGCAAGGCAGATCTGGTCATTGCCAATATCATCGCGGATATTGTGATCCGCCTTTTTGATGAGCTTGATGCGCATCTGAATCCAGGCGGTACCTTGCTGGCGAGCGGCATCATTGCTGACCGTATTGCAGATGTCACCGAGGCTGCGCTCGCGCATGGCTTTATCATTGACAAGGTCATGGAAGCCAAGGGCTGGGCCGCGATGGTCATCCGCCCGGGGGCAGCGAAGGAATGAGAAGGCTGTTTATCAAGACGAAGCTCACGGATGAGATCCGGATCACCGGCTCCGATGCGCATCATCTCATGCATGTCATGCGTGCCAAAGCAGGGCAGCAGCTGATTGTCGTCGATGACGAAGGGAAGACTGCAGAAACGGAAATCACGGGATTTTCAGAGGAGGCGGTCACGCTTCGGGTGCGGCAGATCATCGATCGCAGCAATGAGCCGCCCATCGGCCTTGTGCTCGCGCAGTGTCTGCCCAAGGCTGATAAGATGGACTTCATCGTGCAGAAGGCGGTAGAGCTCGGTGCAACCAGCATCCTGCCGCTCAGGAGCACAAACTGTGTGGTAAAGTATGATGCGAAAAAAGCTGCGGCCCGTCAGCTCAAATGGCAGAGGATTGCCGATGAGGCAGCCAAGCAGTGTGCACGTACGATCATTCCGCGCGTAGAGCCAATCACTGAGCTGAAATCATGGCTGCAGTCGCTGGCTGCACAGAAATCCGGAGATACGGCCTTTGTGATGTGCTATGAAAATGAGCAGCAGCAGGAAATCAGGGCTTATCTGCGGGCTGCTGCTGCAAGATGCTATGTGGTCCTGATCGGACCCGAGGGCGGCTTTTCTTTGGAAGAGGCAGCCCTGGCTGCAGCCTGCGGTGTACAGACCGTCACGCTTGGTCCGCGTATTCTGCGGGCAGAGACCGCGGCACTGGCGGCACTTTCTGTGCTGCAGTATGAAAAGGGAGACCTTGGTGGAAGGAGTACGAAATAATTTTGCCAAAAGTTGCATTGACGACCTTGGGATGCAAGGTCAATCAGTTTGAAACAGAGACGATGGAGGGCCTTTTCAAGAAGCAGGGCTATGAGATCGTGCCGTTTACGGAGGCGGCTGACTTTTATGTCATCAATACCTGCTCGGTTACGAGCCTTGGCGAGAAGAAGTCAAGACAGCTGATCCGGCGTGCGAAACGTCAGAATGAACAGGCCATCATTGCCGTGACGGGCTGCTATTCCCAGGTAGCTCCGGAGGAAATCAAGGCCATTGATGGCGTACGCGTCGTGCTCGGCACGAAGGAGCGTGCGCATATCGTAGACTATGTGGAGCAGGCAGCCCGGGAGGATGGCATTCTGGATGAAGTCACGGATATCATGCAGGCCGATGCCTTCGAGGATATTCCGCTTTATGATGTGCCGCAGCGTACGCGTGCTTTCCTGAAGATCCAGGAGGGCTGCTCGAATTTCTGCTCGTACTGCATCATTCCTTATGCGCGCGGCCCGCTGCGCTCACGTCATCCGGACAGTGTGCTGCAGGAAGCCAGGAAACTCGTGGATATGGGCTTCAAGGAGATTGTGCTCACGGGCATCCATCTCGGAGCCTATGGACGCGATCTGGGGGAAGAGGTTACGCTTGCCGATGCAGCGCGTGCTGTGCTGTCTATTCCTGAGCTCAGACGCCTCAGACTTGGATCTTTGGAATCCATTGAGCTTTCCCAGGAGCTTTTCCAGCTGCTTCGTGAAGATGAGCGTTTTGCAAAACATCTGCATCTGCCGCTGCAGGCAGGTTCGGATGAGATTCTGCACGCGATGAACCGTCACTATGATACGGCCAGATTTGCTGAGCTCATCGATACGGTAGAGGCTTCGGTGCCTGGCATTGCCATGTCGACGGATATCATTGTAGGCTTTCCGGGAGAGACGGAGGACATGTTCCAACGCAGCCTGGACTTCGTGGCGAAGATGAATTTTGCGCGCATGCATGTATTCCCTTATTCGAAACGCAAGGGCACACCGGCAGCGACGATGCCGGATCAGGTACCGGAGCCGGTCAAAAAAGAGCGCGTGCATCGCATGCAGCAGCTTGCTGACAAAAAGGCGGCGGAGTTCCATGCAGGTTTTCTGGGGCGTACGATGAATGTACTGTTTGAAACGGAGCATAAGGGCATCACGGATGGTCTCACGGGGAATTATATCCGTGTCTATACGGACGCACCGGTCGTTTCCGGCGAAATCTATGCGGTAAAGCTTGAACGGCTTTATCGGGATGGCATCTGGGGACGTGTTTGCTGAATTTGGATTTAATTTTCTTTTGAGCAGGTTTTTGTCGAAAAGAAGCGAATATATATAAATAAGCCGCAGCAGCGGCTGCATGCATAGAGGGGAGGTGCATCAGATGGCAGACTGTATTTTTTGTAAAATCGCGCAGAAGGAGATTCCTTCGGAGCTTGTCTATGAGGATGAAAGCGTCGTGGCCTTTAAGGATCTTGAACCGCAGGCCCCTGTGCATGTGCTGGTCATCCCGAAGAAACATATCGAGAGCCTGCTCGCACTTTCCGCTGAAGATCGGGAGCTTGCTGCTCATATTCTCTGCGATGTAGTGCCAGAGCTTGCGAAGAAGTTCGGCGTTGACGCCAAGGGCTTCCGCGTTGCAGCAAATACGGGTGAAGAGGGCGGACAAAGTGTAAAACATCTGCATTTTCATCTGTTAGGCGGCAGATCCATGCAATGGCCGCCAGGTTGATGGTTGACACACGAATACACTTTCATGTATAATATTATGGTGTAGTTGTGTAATACACTCCCAAGTCAAGTGGAGGGGGGGAAGAATAAATGGCAAACGAAGTAAAAGTAGGTAAAAACGAAACAATCGATAGTGCTCTCCGCAGATTTAAGCGTACTTGCCAGAAGGCCGGTACTTTAGCTGAAGTTAGAAAACGTGAACATTATGAGAAACCGAGTGTTAAACGTAAGAAGAAGTCTGAAGCAGCGCGTAAACGCAAATTCAGAGCTTAAATCTTATTTTAACGGAGGTCAGGTTGAATGTCACTTAAAGAACAGTTGACAGAAGACATGAAGACAGCCATGAAAGCGAAAGCAGAAGGAAAGCAGCGTCTTGCTGTAATCCGTATGGTTCGCTCGGCTATCCGTCAGGCAGAGATTGATGGCAAGACAGAGCTCGATGATGCGGGCGTTGTTTCCATCATCAGCAAAGAGGTCAAGTCCCGCCGTGATTCCATTGAGGAGTTCCGGAAGGGCGGCCGCGAGGATCTCGTTGAACAAAACGAGGCCGAGATTGCTGTTTTGATGCCGTATCTGCCAAAGCAGCTTTCCGAGGATGAGATCCGTGAGCTTGTCAAAGCAGCCGTCGCACAGACAGGCGCTTCCTCACCGAAGGATATGGGCAAGGTCATGGGCGCACTCATGCCGAAGGTCAAAGGACGTGCTGATGGCAAGCTGGTAAATACCATCGTGCGTGAAGCTTTAAATGCATAAGTAAGGAAACCGCAGCTGAGAGGCTGCGGTTTTTTATTGTCCGGTATCATTCTGAATTTTTTGCAGGAATAAAAATATATTTAGCGAAATAGACAATGTAGTCAGAAAATTTCTAAATATAGGCAGGGTGATGACCGGGATGGATGAGACAATAAGATTTCAAAGAAAGCCGCGGATCATGTATCGGCAGATACGGAAATATGTTGCAGCCATGACGCTTACGGAGGCTGCATTGTCGGTCAATGAATTGGTCATTGGTATGATTGTCAGTAATATCCTGGGTGCTGAAGCACTGAGCATCGTATCTGCAGCTCTTCCGGTCTATGGCGGATGCTGCGCAGGCATTGCCTTTTTTGGTGCTGGCGGCAGCCTGCTTTGCGGGAGTGCGCTGGGCCGTATGAAACGCAATGAGGCGCAGCGTATTTTATCAGCAACGATGGCTCTTGCTTTGCTGACTGGTATCTGCGCAACGGTTTTTGGTATGAACTTCCGGCATGAGATCAGCCTGCTGCTGGCATCAGGTGATCCGGTGCAGGCGTTGGTCCTGGAGAAATATTTGTTTTATTTGCTCCTTGCTGCGCCGGTGATCTTATTGATTTCTATTTTTTCCAAATTCCTTACCCAGGCAGGTGCGCCGGGTCTTGCTTCCAGACTGCTGATCCTTTCGAATGGCATGAGCGTATTATTTTGCTACTTGCTGCTGGCTTTTGGCGGTTTTGCGGCAGAGGGCGCCGCGCTGGGCGTTCTGCTTGGCTATATGACTGCTTTGGCCGGAACTGCTTATCTTATTTTTGCAGGCAGGGTACCGCTGAAGTTCGTGAGGTTTTCCCTTTCGGATGTGCGCATCCTTTGGCAGGGGGTACCAACAGGCATATCGGCAGGTTCGACGTTTTTCTGGTTCTTTGCACAGGTATATGGGATGAACTGGCTGGCCTATCAGGGGGCAGGGGCTGCTGGTATTGCCATCCATGGCGTATGCCTTGGGTTCAACAGCGTTTTGAGTGTCATTGGTTATGGTATTATGGATACAATGCTGCCGATGCTTGCTGTTATGACAGGAACAAAGGATGTGAATGCTCAGCGCTTTATTTTGCGGCGAAGCTATAGCGGTGTGATCCTGATTGCAACGGCGATTTCTTTGCTGGTGATCATCTTTCCGGAACTGCTGCTCAGTGTATATGGGATTACGGATGCAAAACTATGCGAGATGGGCAGGACGGCTGTCCGTTTTTATACGATAGGAGTATGCTCTACGGTTTTGGTTTTTTTCATGCAGATGCATCTGGCCTTTTTGAAGCACAATGTTTTTGTCAATTTTTTAAGCTTTTTTAAGAGTATTGCCATCGTGCTGCCGCTGGGCGGACTGCTTGTTCCTCATTATGGACTTACAGCGTTATGGGTTGCTTATATGGTGAGCGGAATCATTTCCCTGGCGCTTTGTTTGCTCTTTAACATCAGGCAGGCGCATCAATCAAAAGGAAGTTTGCACGGGGTGTTTTTGCTGCCTGAACAACACCAGTATGATTTGCTGGATTTTACGATAAACTGTCAGTTCAGTACAGAGATTACATCTTTGGCAGAATATGTGACGGAGTGCACGGAAAAATTCGGACTTCAGAAGAAAATCCGGCTGTATATTGGACTGGCTGTTGAGGAGATGGCGCTTCTTTTGCAAAGCCAAAATGAAGGCAAAGAGCATACCCTGGATGTGCTTATTTATCGGGAAACGCATGGTGTGCGTATCGTTTTTCGTGATCTTGGCGCACCAGTCAATTTGATGGAGCAGGAAGACATCGACGGCCTGATCAGCAATGTTCGCATGCTGCGGCAGATTTCGACAAAGGCGATTTATGAACGTATGCTGATGATGAATCAACATACGTTTTACCTGGAGAATTAAGCAATTCCCTGCACAGAAGCCAATTTGTGCAGGGGATTTCTGTTTTTGACGGATTTTTCCTATGGCAGGCAGGTTTTTGCCTGCAGGTTATGGAATATCTATGGTAGAGATAGAAATACAGAAAGGAAGTGAGCTTATGGACATTGTCGGGATGCCTTTGCTGCAGATCCTGCTCATGGCGATTATGTTTTTATCGATTATGGTGGAAGTCAAGACGGGTGGTATGGGCATTGGAATCTTGCTTGGCATTGTAGCTGCAGGTGTATTTTTTGGCAGCCAGTATGTCAAAGGTCTGGTGAGCCTGTATCAAATCGCTATTTTTCTGGTTGGTATTTTGTGCATTATCGTGGAGACGCTGATGCCTACGGCAGGGCTGCTGGCTGGTGCGGGCGTAGTGGCTATGCTGTACAGTCTGGCACTGTCTCTGGGCAGCGATATCTATGCGATTTATGCGATGCTTGCCGCTGCAGTACTGGCTGTTGTGATTTTTGCGCTCATTGTCAAAAAGCTGCCTTCCAGCCGTTTGTGGAAAAAGCTGGTGCTCAGCGATCAGTCGACGACAGAGCGAGGCTATGTAAGTGCTGAGACGAAACGTGAGCTCATTGGCAAGACTGGCGAGGTGCTTACGGAACTGAGGCCGGCGGGTTCCATGCTGCTGGAGGACGTGCCCGTTGATGTGGTTTCTGAGGGAGCCTTTATCCGCAAAGGAGAAAAGGTCCGTGTCGTATCCGTTCAGGGCAGCCGCGTTGTTGTAAGAAAAATTTAATTTGGGGGTATTTTTATGGGTGCTTTAGTAGGAACAGGTTTTCTTCTGGTTCTGATCATCATTGCAGTGATGGTATTTCTTTATTTTGTGCCGATTGGACTTTGGATCTCGGCAATGGCTGCCAATGTTACGGTAGGCATCTTTACTCTCGTTGGTATGCGCATGCGCCGTGTGCCGCCGGACAAGATTGTCATGCCGCTCATCAAGGCGAATAAGGCCGGTCTCAATGTCAATGTCAACCAGCTGGAAGCGCATTATCTGGCTGGCGGTAATGTGGATAAGGTTGTCGATGCCCTGATTGCAGCACATCGTGCAGAGATTCCTTTGCCTTTTGAACGTTCGGCTGCAATCGATCTCGCAGGCCGCGATGTTCTGGAGGCTGTGCAGATGAGCGTCAATCCTAAGGTCATCGAAACACCGATTGTTTCGGCAGTTGCCAAAAATGGTATTGAGCTTAAGATTAAGGCGCGTGTGACGGTGCGTGCGAATATTGACCGCCTGGTAGGCGGTGCCGGTGAACCGACCATCATTGCACGTGTCGGAGAGGGCATTGTCACAACCGTCGGTTCTTCTGAGAAACATACGGATGTGCTCGAAAGTCCGGATGAGATTTCCAAGACGGTCCTGGGCAAGGGGCTGGATGCCGGTACGGCTTTTGAGATCCTTTCCATTGATATTGCGGATGTTGATGTCGGACGGAATATCGGTGCAGAGCTCCTGACGGATCAGGCTGAGGCAGATAAGCGCATCGCGCAGGCCAAGGCAGAGGAACGCCGTGCCATGGCTGTGGCAAAGGAGCAGGAGATGAAGGCCTATACGCAGGAGATGGAGGCCAAGGTCGTCGAGGCGCAGTCTGAGGTGCCGCATGCTATGGCAGCAGCACTTCGTGAAGGCAAGCTTGGGGTCATGGATTATTATAATCTGAACAATGTCCAGGCGGATACCGAGATGCGTACCGCAATCAGCAATGCCGGACAGGGCGGCAGCAAGCTCACGCCGCCTCCGGCACCGACGACGAAGTAAGGTGATGCTATGGAGACGATTTTAGCGATTGCAGCGGGGCTGCTCTTTGTGTTCATTTCTGACAAGCTGGATAAAAAGAAGCCAAAAGCCAAGCGGCCGCATGGTGAGCGCCCGTTTCCGCGGTCACCGGGGCCGGTGAAGCTTCCACCGCCGATGCCGCAGCCCTGGCCGAAGGATACGAAGCAAAAGCAGGGGAAGTTCGATATCCCGCCGATCCAGGGGGCTCCGCCAGTACCGTCTGGTCAGGATGGTGTATACCGGGAGGCCGGCACGCAGATTCAGAGCCAGGCCGAGGCATATCATCGGGAGGTTCAGGAAAACAGCAAATATCGGGCCTATCTGGAGAAAAAGCAGGAAACTGAGGCAAAGGAGCGTGCTGCTGAGCAGGCAGCGTATCAGCAGGGAGCGAAGATTCCGGGAACTGCGGGAAAACGTCCTGTACTGGAACTGCAGCCCCAGGCTATGCTGAATGCAGTGATTTATGCAGAGCTTCTGGGCAGGCCCAAAGCGCAGAGAAGGCGGAATCCGTATTTTCGCAAGTAAAGCAAAAAAGCTGGTGCAGAAGTGAGGAAATCACTTCGCACCAGCTTTTTTCGCAGGTCATTTTCGGCCAAAGGCAAAGATCTTGACCATGAGGAAGGTCACCGGGATGCCGAGGATGGCAGCGATGATATAGCTTACGATATCGGGGAAATGCAGCAGATTATAGAAAATCACAACGATGATATTTTGGATGAGATAATTCGGAAGATAGGAGATCGCGAATTTGATATAACGCTGCAGGGAAAGCGTATCGTGGAAAATGATGCGGCTGTTCATCCAGTAAGCGATGAAATTGCTCAGGATATAGCCGATGTTGAAGGCGAGGTTGCTGTTCATTCCATGGGAGAAGATCCAGGCCAGAAAGCTGCCGTTAAAGGTATTGATGCAGCCGATGAGCAGGAAAAGCAGGAATTCCCGGGTGAGGAAATGATGTTTGATCTGTGCCAGAAGTGGGTTCAAAGAAAAGACTCCTTTATTAACGTTCTTGTTGTATTATCGCCGCGTTCTGGTGCTTTGTCAAGAAAACATGATCAACGGAAGGTGTTCTGGTATCTTTTCTGACTTTTTGCGAAAAAGAAAAGCGAATATCCCTCACCTCGTTGCGAAATCCTGAACAATTGCGTTATAATAAATGGGTACGATTTTGGCTGAGGTTTTCGTACAGCTGCAACAGGCTGGCTGGAGGCTGGCCTGACTATCAAGGAAATGAAGTGTCGAAAGAGAATGAAGTTAATATCAATCGTTGTTCCGGTATATAATGAAGAAGATAATATTGAGCATTTCTATGGTGCAATCTGTGAAGTCATGCAGAAACTGCCCTATGATTTTGAGCTCATTTATGTGGATGATGGCTCTAAGGACCGCAGCCGGGAGATTCTGCATGCGCTGGAGCTCAAGGATACGCGCGTACAGCCGATCTTCCTCGCGAGGAATTCCGGCCATCAGCTGGCCCTTACCTGCGGGCTCGATCATACGGACGGGGATGCCGTGATCATGATGGATGGCGATATGCAGCATCCGCCTGAGCTCATCCCGACGCTTGTGGAGAAGTGGGAAGAGGGCTATGAGGTCGTGCAGACCATCCGCAGGACGACCGAAGGCGTATCAGCCGTCAAAAAGCTTACCTCATATTACTACTATAAGGTGCTGAACATGATTTCGAGTGTACATATCCAGGAGGGCGGCTCGGATTTCCGCCTCATGGACCGCAAAGTAGTGCTGTCCTTCCGGCGTTATCGTGAGCATGCGCGTTTCATCCGCGGCATGGTCGGTGCGATGGGCTATCGTCAGATTCAGCTGGAATTCGTGGCACCGAAACGCTTTGCCGGAGTATCCAAGTTTTCACCGCGCAAGATGGTCAATTTTGCGCTGGATGGTATTTTGGCGTATTCTACCGTTCCTTTGCGGCTGGGACTGTATGGCGGTATATTCTGTGGTGTACTCAGTTTTTTCCTGTTTCTGCATGTATTGTTTACCAAGTACATTGAGAACGATGCAGTACCCGGCTGGGCTACGATCACGGCCTGTATCCTTTTCTTCGGCGGCATGCAGCTGGTGATCCTTGGCATCATGGGAGAATATATCGGCCGTATCTTCGAAGAGGTCAAGAACCGTCCGCTCTATCTCATTGCGCGCGGCAAGCCTAAGGATGAGCAGGGGCCGGAAAAAGACTAGTACAGTGTGCATCGGGGGAGAACTTCGGTGCATCTTTTGTTTTAAGCAGAGAGGGGTTGAAGGATGGAAAAAAAGATTTTGGAAAAACAGGCCAGAAGATATTTTATGATAGCGCTTGGATGTTTGCTGGGCAGTCTTGGCTTCAATCTGTTTCTCATTCCGTCACATCTTTTGAGCGGCGGGCTCAGCGGCATAGCCATTATTCTTTATTATATGACGGACTGGCCGGTCGGTGTACAGCTCCTGGTCTATAATCTGCCGATTCTTTATCTTGCTTATCGTTTTTTTGGCAAGCTCTACGCAGTGGATACGATCGTTGGTACGGTGATGTTCTCTGCTGCCATTGATTTTACGAGCTTTGTGGTCCAATATGAGCTTGTGCATGATGTGATGCTCAATGCGATTTTCGGCGGTGTGCTGGCCGGCATCGGCTTTGGCATCGTGTTCAAGGCGGATGCGAATACGGGCGGTCTGGATGTCCTTGGCGCTATCGTGAAGAAATATTATTCCATTGATATGGGAACGGTTGTCTTCGTGCTCAACATGGTGGTCATTGCACTTTCTGCCTGTATGTTCAGTCTGGAGGCTGCTCTTTTCACGCTCGTCTCGATTTATGTGACGGCCGAGCTCACGAACCGTGTGGCGGCAGGCTTCAACCGGGAGAAGTACATCATCATTGTCTCCGGCCGGAGCGGGCAGATCGGTGAGGCCGTCATGGAACGCATGCAGCGGGGGGTGACCTATCTGAATGGACGCGGCGGCTTCCTGCGTGAGCGCAAGGATATCCTGTTCATTGTCGTTAGCCTCACGCAGGTCAGCCGTGTCAAGGCGATTGTCGATGAATACGACACGGAGGCATTCATGATTGTTTCGGATACCTCAGAGGTCATGGGAAGGGGCTTCACGCGTGAGAAAGTGCTGTATCAGGACACATTGCGCAGGATGATGCTTGAGCAGGGAAGACAGGAGAAGTAGTTTATGGATGAAACGATCACGTATACGCATTCGGCTTCGCCAAAACAGATTTATTTTGATCAGAAGTCCTTCCGTGTCGGAAATCTTTCCGAGGAGGAACGCAGAGGGCTTTTTCGGACGTATGGTTATCAGATCGAGGATGTCCGGGCGCTGGATGAAAGTGAGGAATGGCTGTTCAGCGGGCAGGAAATCGTCTCACCGGAATTTTATCTGCAATCGCTGTATAAAATAAAAGGTACGATCCTGCCGGAAAAATTTACGGATGCGGTAAAACGCGTGGTTAAACGTCAGCCTGTGCTGCGGCAGAATTTTTATGCTGCGGGGGAGCGCTATCTTAAAGTCATTTTGCGTGAGCGCATGCCGGTCATCATTTATCGGACTCTCAGCGGTCATCCGCTGCGCGAGCTCGACAGCCTGTTGGAAAATATCATGGAGGCGGATTTGCGCCGCGGCTTCGATCTTATGCATGACCGGCTTTTCCGGCTGGCTGTTTTTCGGACCGGACGCGAGGAATATGCTGTAGTGATTACGCAGCCGCAGGTCATAGCGGATGGCTGGAATGCAGCGGAGCTCTTTCGTGAAGCGATGGGCAGCGGTGTGGTCGAAGCAGCGCAGAATACGAGCGGGCAGTTTGCGCGGTACTTGCAGAAGAATGCAAATCTGTCCTATGAACCGGCATTGCTTTATTGGAAAAAACTGCTGGCCGGTCTGCCTGAAATGCCTGCACTGCCGGGCTATACGCCTTCCTATCAGCCGTATGTACAGGAAGTTTCCCATTGTCTGCTCAATCTGGCCGATATGGAAGATCTGCGGCTGAAAAGCAGGGAAGAGAGGGATTTCCTCATTGCCATCCTGCAAACGGCCTGGGGAATAATGCTGCAGCAGGTCAATCATTGTGAGGATACGTATTTTTGTCTGGTCATGGCTAACCGTCAGAGCAGATTGCATAATATTGCAGCGATGGCTGGTGTTTTGCATATGCTGCCGATTCGCGTGCAGTCTGCACAGGAAGCACTGCGGGTCAGGGATCTGGTGAAACGGCAGTTCCAGCAGCAGATTGTATCACAGCCCTACAGCTATTGCCGCAAACAGGATTTTCAGCGCGTCCTTGGACGGCAGCAGGAAATGTTCAATCATTTTTTGAGCTTTCATGGCTTTTTTATTGAGGCAAGGCGCTACACGAAGACGGAGGGGATTCCGGAAGGCCGGGCGGTTATGCTGAACTCCCGTGATGCAAAAGGCATGGATCTCGGCGTTTATTTCCATTATAACGGAGAAACGATTTCTATGGATTTCTTGTATCATAATCAATGTTTTTCGAAGGAAGCAATCGAAAATCTGGCGGAATATTTCAAAAAAACGCTGCATCTTCTGCTGGATGGCTGGGAACGCAGTATCTTTTCCCTGCGGCAGGCCTTGCGGAAAGAATATCAGGTGCTTGCGGACAGCTCACCAGCAAAAAAAGCCTGGAGCGGCCCGGAAATTTCTGGTTTTTTGTCCAGGCAGTCCTTGTTTGCAGCTGCTTCCGGGCAGACACTGCAGGAACTTGCTGCGGCGGCCGTCGTGAAATCTTATTTGGAGAATGATACGGTTCAGCAGAGCAGAGCGGGAGAGCCGCAGCTTCTTTTTGTCTGGAAGGGGACGGTAGTACGGAACCTGAATGCCGGGACAGGCTGGTTCAGCATGCTCGATGTCAAACGGGACGGAGCTTTGCTGAATGCGTACAGCTTTTTGCCGGAAATGGACGGAAAGCTGTTGCTGGAAGTCTTCACGGAGAAGGCAGAGATCCTTTCCATCCCGTTGAATGTGGTAAAAAGGTGCATGGGCAGCGATGCACAGATTTCGCAGAATATGCTTTCCTATGTGCTGCGCGAACTCGTGAAATATCAGCAGAGATGGATCAGGGGCTGAATCCTGATGCATAAAACAAATCCCCCTTCAGTTGGAAACTGGAGGGGGATTGCTTTATGAATATGTTTTGTCAGATTTCGCTATGCTCTACGGTATCGAAGGTATCTGTAATCTTCTTTTCCGGTTCCTTGTCGAGTTTGCTTACGATGTAAATAGCAAGCAGAGAGAGGAAGAAGCCGGGGATGATCTCATAGAGACCAAAGAAAGCGAACTGCTTCCAGACCAGAACGGTAATGCCGCCGACGAGGATGCCGGCAAGGATGCCGTTCCGCGTAGCACGGCGCCAGAAGAGCGACATCAGAAGTGCCGGACCAAAGGCGGCACCGAAGCCGGCCCAGGCATAGGCGACCATATCGAGGATGAGACTGTTCGGATTCATGGCAAGTGCAATGGCAATGGCAGCAATCGTGAGTACAGAAATCCGGCTGACCCAGATGAGCTCATGCTGCTGTGCATTTTTGTGAATGAGTGAGCGATAGAAATCCTGTGCGAAGGCCGAGGCTGCTACGAGGAGCTGAGAGGAAGCCGTGCTCATGATGGCTGCAAGTACGGCAGAGAGCACAAGACCGGCTGCGAACGGGCTGAACAGGCTGTCGGTCATGACGAGGAAGACGGTTTCGGTATTGGTTCCCGTGAGACCTGTCGTGAGATAGGCCTTGCCGACCATACCTACGACGACTGCAGCAGCAAGTGAGATGGCAACCCAGGTCATGGCGATATGCATGGCCTGGCCGAGCTCTTTCGAGGAGCGGATGGCCATGAAGCGCACGAGGATGTGCGGCTGCCCAAAGTAGCCGAGGCCCCAGCCCATGAGGGAGATGAATTCAATGAAGGAAATCATCGAGCCGTCCGGTTTTACAAACGGGTTGAAGAAGGTCGGATTGATGGTATAGATCGCGGCGGCTGTGGTCGAGACGCCGCCCAGTGTATAGGCTGCGATGGCCGGCACGAGCACGATGGCGAAGAACATCATGACGCCCTGGATGAAGTCTGTCCAGCAGACAGCCAGGAAGCCGCCCGCAAGTGTATAGAAAACGACGACGAAAGCGCCCAGCAGCAGGGCATAGGTGTAAGGCAGGCCGAAAATCGTTTCGAAAAGCTTGCCGCCGGCCACGAAACCGGATGAGGTATAAATAATGAAGAAAATCAGGATAAAGATGGCCGGAATGATGCGCAGGAGATTCGTATGGTCCTGATAGCGATTCTGCAGGAAGTCCGGCAGCGTCAGGGAGTTGTTGGCAATCTCCGTGTATTTCCTGAGCCTTGCCGCAACGAATTTCCAGTTGGCATAGGTGCCGAGTGCAAGACCGAGTGCGATCCAGCCGGCATTGAGGCCGGCAACATAGGCGTATCCCGGCAGCCCCATGAGCATCCAGCCGCTCATATCTGAGGCTTCGGCACTCATTGAGGTGACCCAGGCACCCAGTTTGCGGTTGCCAAGGATATAGTCGGCCATGTTGCGTGTCCGACGGTAGTAATAGACGCCGATTGCCATCATGAGCAGCAGATATAAAATGAAGGCAATGATGATCGATAGATTGTTTGACAAAATAAGTCCTCCTTTATGTTTGATGGATAATCGTATGGCGAATCGACTGAGGCTGTGCAATGCGTCAGCTGTACTCGTATACAATGTTACAACATAGATACCATTATACGTGAAAGGGACGGTTGTTTGCAATATTCTTTTATACTTTCTATGTAAAATTGGCATAGAATAAGAAGATTCAGCAAAAAGAAAAAATGTTTTGCATTTCCATAGTACATCTTATATAATAGCTAAGGGCTAATTCGCGGGACGCGGCATGGCCGCGTCATGAAGGAGAGAATGAAATGAAAAAATATGATATTGCGATCGTTGGTGCGGGGCCGGCTGGTGTTTTTGCAGCTTATGAGCTTATTGAGAAAAAGCCGGACCTGTCTATTGTTGTGCTTGAAAGCGGCAACGATATTTATCATCGGGTCTGTCCGATTTCTACGGGGAAGGTTGAAAGCTGCATCAACTGCAAGCCTTGCAGCATCATGCGCGGCTTTGGCGGAGCGGGTGCCTTTTCGGATGGGAAATACAACTTCACAACGAAATTTGGCGGCTGGCTCAATGAGTATCTGCCGGACGCGAAGGTCATGGAGCTCATTGAGTATGTGGATCGGATCAATATGAAGCACGGTGCGCCTGCCAAGGTATTCAGTACGGCCAACAGTGACCTGGGCAAGAAAGCGCTTGAACATGATCTTCATCTGCTGGATGCAAGTGTACGTCATCTTGGCACGGAAAACAATTTGAAGATGCTGGAAGAAACCTATGAATATCTGAAAGATAAGGTGGAATTCCGTTTCGGCTGTCCGGTTGCCCACGTAGAGTCTGATGGCAGCGGCCAAAATGGTCTTACCCTGGAAAATGGTGAGAGCATAGCGGCTGACTATCTTGTTGTAGCACCGGGCCGGGCAGGCGCAGAATGGTTTTCTGATGAGTGCGTGCGGCTTGGGGTCGAACAGCGCAATAATCAGGTGGATGTCGGTGTGCGTGTCGAAGTTCCGGATGAGGTGTTCAATCATATCACCGATGAGGTCTATGAGGCGAAGCTTGTATATCGTACGAAGCAGTATGGTGATCTCGTGCGCACGTTCTGCATGAATCCGCATGGACATGTGGTCATGGAAAATACGGATGGCATTGTGACAGTCAATGGTCATTCCTACAGTGACCCGAAGCTGCAGAGCCATAACACGAATTTTGCGCTTCTGGTCAGCAACCGCTTTACGGAGCCGTTCAATGAACCGCATCAGTATGGCAAGCGCATTGCATCTTTTTCGAATATGCTGGGCGGCGGTATCATCGTGCAGCGCTTTGGTGATCTCATGAAGGGGCGCCGTACCAATGCGCATCGTCTGGGCAAGAGCTTCACGAAGCCGACGCTGTCTGCGACACCGGGCGATTTGAGCCTCGTGCTGCCGAAACGTCATCTGGATAACATCATTGAGATGATCAAGGCGCTCAATACAGTAGCACCTGGCATGGCGAATGATGATACACTCCTCTATGGCGTCGAGGTCAAATTCTACAGTTCACGCATCGTGCTTACGAATGAACTGGAAACGACACTGCAGAATGTCTTTGCGGTAGGTGATGGCGCCGGTGTTACGCGCGGGCTGTCCCAGGCCGGTGCGAGCGGCGTTTATGTGGCGCGTACGATCCTTTCCCGCCTGAGCTGAAACAGGATGTGATTGCATGAATATGATGCCGGTCTTTGATATCGTTGGTACG
>CAZTAP010000014.1:0-6065 GCA_964611665.1 uncultured Selenomonadaceae bacterium
CAATTGCCCGGCCGTAAATTTTCTTAGCACGCAGCTCCCCGATAAACTGTAATTTGTGCTGCATAAAATTAGAAATCATGGACAAAAAAGAACCGTCCCCAAAGTGTCCGCATTGACTGTACGGGAGAAGGAAGAGAATGAAATGGCAAAGAATATTATGCTGACCGTTCGTGAGCCGGATTATATGGAGGAGTTCCATTGCATTGGTTCGCTTTGTACGGATACCTGCTGCAAGGGCTGGGATATTGTCATTGATGAGGCGACATGTGCGCGTTATGAGAAAACAAAGGACAAGGAATTCAAGGCTGAGCTTGCGCAGGCCATTGTGCATCGTGAGGAAGAGCAGGCGGATGGTACGACAGAGGCGGTGGCCTGTATTCGGATGGGGAAGGGGCAGCGCTGTCTGTTTCTTCGGAATGATGGGCTCTGCCGGATTCAGCGCCAGACAGAGGAGAAGAATCTTTCGGAAACCTGCCGTACCTATCCGCGTGTCATCTACAGCTGGAATGAAAGCTATGCAGAACGTGCACTTTGTGTCTCCTGCCCGGAGGCGGCGCGGCTTATTCTGGGCAGGAACAGACCGCTTCGCTTCGTGACACGTGAGCTGCCGGAGGCCGAGCTTGAGGGGCTGCGCATTACGGATGAGGGGGAGCGGCTGCGGCCGGAATGCCTGACCCTGCGGCGATTCCTCGTGCGTATCCTGCAGGACCGGCAGCTGTCTTTGGCTGACCGGCTGGTGCTGGCCAACGATTTTTTCTGGCAGGCAGGCGGGCTGACGGGGCGTCATGCGCAGAAACAGCTGCAGATGATGATGGAAGACTATGCGCAACGCTTGCAGGCGGCAGGAAAAAGGCGTATCCTGATGTCTGCCTGTGCGGGCAGGAGGAGACTGCCGCAGTTTCTGCCGCTGCTGCAGCTTCGTCTGCAGAATCCTGAGCTGCGCGCTGATTTTCGCGGTATGCTGGAGCGTGCAGTTCAGCATTGGCAGCTGCAGCATGGATTTTCGGAGACTGGTGCAGCGCGTTATGAAGAGGATGAAGAGTTTTATCTTACGTTCTTTTTGCCGGAGTACAGCGGGCTTTTGGAAAATTATCTGGTGAATGCGGTATTCAAGAATCTGTTCATGACCGAGGAGCGGCCGGATTACTATACGGAATGGTTTCGGCTTGTACTGCAGTTCTCTATGGTAAGGTTTTTGCTCATTGCACAGCTGGCCGAGCTGCAGCAGATGCCGGAAAGAAGCCAGGTCATTGAGCTCATCCAGAAGACGACGCGGGCTGTTGGGCATGACCGGCTTTATCTCGATCAGGCCGCAGCGCAGCTCGCTGCAGGGCAGTCAGCGGAAACTGCTTTGCGTGAGTTTTGCAGAACGGTGTTTTGTACGGAAAAGAAAAGCAGAACTTGTCGGTAGAAAAATGACATTTGTCACATCAAAGTGACAAATGTCATTTTTATTTTTGAAAAGTGATGACAGAGTTCAGCTGACTTTGGCTGGGAATTTGGTAAAATCTTAATTGTTAGAAAAATTATAAGGTTTTTAACTGAACTAATCAAATCACACTTTATGACACGAGGGGAGAAGATTTACATGGAAATTGCTTTTTGCAGAATCGATGACCGTTTGATTCATGGTCAGGTTGCTACTGTCTGGACAAAGGTGTCCGGCTGTAACCGTATCATGTGCTGCAGCGACGAGGTTGCTAAGGACACGATGCGCAAGCAGCTGCTGCTGCAGGTTGCGCCTCCGGGGGTAAAGGCTTATGTTGTTCCGGTTGATAAGGCGGTTGAGGCTTACAAGAACCCGAAATATGATGCGTTCAAGACACTGTTCCTCTTCACGAATCCGACCGATGCTTTGCGTGCTGTGGAAGGCGGCATTCCGTTCAAGTCGATTAATCTCGGCGGCATGTGCTACAAAGAAGGCACGACGCTTATTTCAAGCGCAGTAGCTGTCGGACCAAAGGATGTAGAGTCTCTCAAAAAGCTTCATGACATGGGTATTGAGGTTGAGATCCGCAAGCTGGCGAACGAGCCGAAGGGCGATCTCATGAATGCACTGAAATCCAAAGGCCTTGCTTAAATCAATTGAATAAAGGAGTGTTTCGTTTATGACTACTATGCAGTTTATCTTATTGATTGTTGTAGCTGGTGTAGCTGGTATGGGAAGCGTGCTCGATGAGTGCCAGTTCCATCGTCCGCTCATTGCCTGCACACTTGTCGGTCTTGTTCTTGGTGATATGACTACGGGTATTATTCTTGGTGGTACACTTGAAATGATGGCTCTGGGCTGGATGAACGTTGGTGCTGCAATGGCACCGGATGCGGCTCTCGCGAGTGTCATTTCGGCAATTCTTGTCATTATCGGTCATCAGTCCATCGGTGCTGGTATCGCTATCGCGGTTCCGCTCGCAGCGGCTGGTCAGGTCCTCACAATCTTCGTTCGTACAATCACCGTTTTCTTCCAGCATCTCGCTGATAAATTCGCTGCAGAGGGCAATACCTTCGGCATTGAAATGTGCCATGTCGGCGGTCTTCTTCTTCAGGGCATCCGTGTTGCAGTTCCGGCAGCTCTTGTCGCTCTCGTAGCTGGTACGGATACAGTCAATGCAATGCTGGCCTCCATTCCGGAAGTCATCACACGCGGCCTGCAGGTATCCGGCGGATTCATCGTGGTTGTAGGTTATGCGATGGTCATCAACATGATGAATGCAAAGTCTCTTATGCCGTTCTTCTTCCTTGGCTTCCTGCTTGCCGTATTCACGAACATCAACCTCATCGGTTTCGGTGCTGTTGGTCTCATCTGCGCTTTCTTCCACGTGAAGAGCCTTGCACGTGAGCTCAATGCTTCGGCTGCTGGCGGCGTTGCTTCGGCAGATCCGCTGGACAATATCGATGATTCGGATTTGATGTAATCAGAAGGAGGCTAAATCATGGCTAATACAGCACAGAAATTAACGAAAAGCGATCTCGTTTCTATATTCATCCGTTCCAACTTCCTGCTCGGTTCCTTCAACTTCGAGCGTATGCAGGCGATCGGCTTCTGCGTATCGATGCTGCCGGCACTCAAGAAGCTCTATACGGGTGATGATCTCAAAATGGCGCTCAAACGCCATCTGGAATTCTTCAACACGCAGCCGTTCCTCGCAACTCCAATCATGGGCATCATTGCCGCTATGGAGGAGAAACGCTCGAATGGTGCGGAAATCGGCGATGAAACGCTGAGCGGTGTAAAGATTGGTCTGATCGGACCTCTCGCTGGTGTCGGCGATCCAATTTTCTGGGGCACGCTTCGCCCGGTCCTCGCGGCTCTTGGCGCTGGTGTAGCTCTTACGGGCAGCATCATCGGACCACTGATTTTCTTCATAGCGTTTAACCTCATTCGTCTGCTGACAAACTGGTATGGCGTAATGTATGGTTATAATAAGGGTACTGAGCTCGTTACGGAGATGGGCGGCAATAAGCTGCGCTACCTCACTGAGGGTTCCTCCGTACTTGGTCTGCTCGTCATGGGCGCACTCGTTGCGAAATGGACGACAGTCAATATGCCGCTCGTACTCTCATCTTACACAGCAAGTGACGGCAAGCAGGTCGTGACGACAGTGCAGTCGATTCTCGACAGCCTTATGCCTGGTATGGTACCTCTTCTGATGACGTTTGCCTGCATGTATTTACTGAAGAAGGGTGTCAATCCGCTCGTCATTATCATTGGACTCTTTGTCCTTGGTATTGTAGGCTATGCAATCGGTCTGTTTGCGTAAAATTGCTGCAAAACTCCATTATATTTCCAAATTCCATATTTCCAAACACAAAAAACTCCGAGCTTTGCGCCGGAGTTTTTTGTGTTTGGAAATAATAAATAAGAAAATACAAAATATTTCAGAAAAGCAGGACTGCGGGGGTGGCGACGAGAATTAGAATATCAGAAGAATGCCATGCGGTGCACATCAGGGGCGTGAAAAGAAGCCTTTAGGAAAATGCTGTGAATATCAGCAAGAGGTGTTTGTGAGGGGGGAGACCATGTCAAAGTCGATGCGTTCAATCGCAGCTGTTCTGCTGGCCGGAGTAATGATCGGCGGTCAGGGGGGAACGGCGGATGCCTGTTCCAGTTTGGTCGTGGGTAAGGATGCTTCCACGACAGGCCATGCTTTTTTTGGCCGCAGTGCGGATTATTCAACGTTGTCTACAGCGAACCTGCAGGTTTTTCCGCAGGGAAGCTTTAGACGGGGGCAGTGTCTGACCGATCCTTATGAACGGCAGACCTATGGAAAGGATGTAAACTACAGCTATTTGTTTTCGCATGACAGCTATAAGTTTCTTGCTGCTCCGTTTTCGGCGTTTTCTTCCCGCCTGGTGCCATCCGATGCCAGGGTATATCATACTGCCGGTATCAATGAAAAGGGCGTAGCCGTGAGTGCTACCAATACGACGTATCTTCGCAGGGAGGCTGAGGTCAAAGACAATGCCTATACGGAGAAGGGCATCGGAGAGAGCTTTGCGACGATGATCCTTCTGGCAGAGGCGGACAGTGCCAGGGATGGTGTGCGGCGCATGGGAGAGATTGTAGAGCGTGATGGCGTGGGCAACAAAGAAGGCTTCCTGCTGATGATTGGGGATAGTCAGGAAGTCTGGGTCTTTGAAACACTGGGACATCGCCGCTGGGTGGCATCGCGGGTGCCGGATGACAAATTTTTGGTGGTGGCGAATGATACGGTAACCGACTATGTGGATCTGAATGATCCGGAGCATTACCTTGGCTCAGCCGATAGCAAAGAGTTTGCCATCAAGCAGGGCTTTGCTGTTTATGGCCCGCAGGGGAGCGGACATGAAAAGGATGTCAATCTTGCAGCGTCGTATGGGGGGGAGATCAATCATCCACTGTTTGATACGTATCGCCGCTGGCGGGGCTATCAGCTCTTTGCGCCTTCGCAGAAAATTGCCGTCAAAAAGGGACAGTCGGATATTTATCCCATGTTTGTCAAACCGGATCACAAAATCAGCCCGCTGGATGAGATGAATTTCCATCGTGACCGCTATGAGGGTACGGCGTATGATTGCTCGACGGCGAAACAGGCACCGCTTTATCCAGATGGTTATGAAGATGAAATATCTTATGATGAAGGGAAGAAACTGGTAAGGCCGATGGGCGTTGAGTATGCTGTTTCGGTGCATATTCTTGAAACGAATGACTATCCGGCGGAGATCGGCGGACGTGTCTGGTATTGTCTGGGTGCACCGGAAGATTCTGTTTTTCTGCCGTACTATGGCAATGTAACGGATACGCATCCATGGTGCAAAACGTATGTCGACGGAAATTATCGAATAGATAACGAGGGGATACGCCGTAAATATCCACGCTATCAGCCGGACAGTGCAGCCGAGGTCTTTATGAATCTGGGTGCCAGGGCGCGTGCTGACCGGGTTCGCTATGGCAATGTCATCAAGGCCTATTGGCAGGGCTGTGAGCAGCGGCTCATGGCGGAGCAGCCAGCGGTCGAGCAGCAGATCCTGTCGCTTTATCGTGAGGATCCGGCAAAATCCGCACAGTTTGCCACGAACTATTCGATGCAGGTGGAGCAGTATGCGGTCAACCGTGCGGCGCTTATGCGCAAGGAACTTCTGCATCATATCGCGACAGCACCGAAGACAACGTTTGTGGTGCCTGC
Organism: uncultured Selenomonadaceae bacterium; assembly: GCA_964611665.1. Lineage (GTDB taxonomy): Bacteria > Bacillota > Negativicutes > Selenomonadales > Selenomonadaceae > CAZTAP01. The sequence goes on from CAZTAP010000014.1 coordinate 5,664, forward strand.
AGAAGAGCAGCCTTATGTAAACCTGGAGCCCAGGACGGACCCGCGTGAGGATGTCAATGAGCCGCTGGTGGTAGAACATGCCCTGGGACTGGGTGTGGGAACAGCCCGGGAAGATACAGCACCCGTGGTGGACTATACGCAGCCTGCACCTGTGCTGAAAAAAGCGGATGCACAGGCTTTGCCGGACAGTGCGGCCAGTCTGCAGATGAAGTTCGGACCAAAGGCAGATTTTTCGCGGCTGCAGTATACGATTGAGCTCATGGGCAAGGACTATGCAGCCTTTGGCAATGATCCGGAACGCGTGCGGCAGGAGCTCCGGCTGTTCATTGGCGATAAAGAGCTCATCGGTCCGGAGGGCCTTGTGCCGCTTCAGGAAGCTGTGCAGAAAAATGCCGTACAGGT
>CAZTAP010000014.1:6165-23825 GCA_964611665.1 uncultured Selenomonadaceae bacterium
AAGCGCGATGGTTTTGTCTGTTATTTTATGCTTTGAGGAAGTGTCTTGATTATGGAAGCCTATCTGTCAGGTTTTGCTGCTCATGTATTGCCGGTATTCTGCATATTCCTGGCGGCGTTCCTGCAGTCGCTTACGGGCTTTGGCCTTGTCATTGTAGCGGCACCGCTTTTGATGCTGTTTTATGATGCGAAGCTTGTCGTGCCGATCATGCTGCTTCTGGCCTGCTGCGGCAATCTCGTGCAGGGGCTTATGTATTGCCGGCAGGCAAACTGGCCGCTGGTGCTCGTGCTGTATCTGGGTGTGCTTGTCGGTCAGCCGTTTGGTTTTTTTGTTTTTGATGCGGCAGACAATACAACGCTGAAACTGATGATCAGTGTTCTGCTGCTTTTTTCCCTGATGCTCATGCAGATGACGCACCGCAGTATTGAGCAGAATCATCGGAATTCCTTTTTTACGGGTATCCTTTCCGGCTTTACTTCCATCACGACGGGCATGGGCGGGCCGCCTTTCCTCATTTATCTGGCCTATACAAAAATGAGTGCGCAGGTATTCCGGGCTACGTGCTTTGTCTTCTTTTTTCTTTGCAACAGTACATCGCTTACCAGCTATCTGCTGGGTGGATTTGCTCTCGCACCAGCCATTGGTGAGTTCGTTTATCTGCTGCCTGGCCTTGCTTTGGGCATTGCCGCAGGGCATTTTCTTTACGATGCGATTCCTAAGGAATTCATTCATCGCCTGATCTTTATTTTTCTTTATCTCACGGCAGTCTATATGATTCTGGTTACGCTATATCATAAATTTGCCGGCTGAAGCTGAGCGGCAGGAGGTCTTTTTATGGGGAAAGCGCAGCGTTTTTTGCTGCTGGCTGTATTATTTTTGGGAGCTCTGGCAATTTGCGGGGCTTTTTTTCATCAGGTATACAGTCGGGATTTTTCTGCGCGTCAGAATGAGCATCGCAGGAAGTTTGGTGCGGTCTATATGACGCTCAATAATCCATTCTATGAAATCATCGATGAGGAAATCCGTACGGCCGTAGAAAATCAGGGCGATGTGCTGCTCTCACGTGACCCGGCACTGAGTGTGGAACGGCAGACCCAGGAAATTCAGGATCTCATTGACAGTGGAATCGATGTATTGTTCCTGAATGCGGTCGACTGGAAGGAAATGGGACCTGCACTTGAGCTTGCCTATAAGGCACATGTGCCGGTTGTCGTCATTGATACGGATGTACAGGATGATAAATATGTCGCCTGTACGGTTCTTTCGGATAATTATCTGGCCGGAGTGGAGTGCGCACAGCATCTGGTCAGTCATGCGAAGGGCGGGAATATTGCGCTGCTGAAGCATTCTGAGGCGAAATCGGCCGTGGACCGCATCCGGGGCTTTCTGGATACGATTGCACAGCATCCGGAGTTCCGGGTCGTTGATGAGGCGGAATGCAAGGGCCAGCTGGAGCTTGCTATGCCGGCCATGGAGCAGATGCTGGAAAAGCAGCCGGAAATCAATATCGTCATGGCGCTCAATGACCCGGCAGCCCTCGGGGCAATCGCAGCCCTGCAGCATGCGGGCAGGCTGGATGATGTCATGGTTTATGGTGTGGATGGCGTGCCGGAGACAAAGGAAATGATCGTGAACGGGCGCATGACGGCTACTGCTGGTCAGTCACCGCGGCAGATCGGCCGCCTTGCGGTACAGAACGCTTATCGTATTCTGTACGGCGAGCAGCCGCAGAAGGTCATCCGTCTGAAAACCAATCTGATTACCCAGCAGAATGTACGTGAGTATAACATCGGGGGGTGGGACTGATGAAGCAGCGGGAGCATCCTTTTGCTGTTGCGGGCCTTTATCGCCTGCTCTATGGGTTCAATGGCGCTGTTGTCCTGTTGTTTGCCGGTTTTATGAGCGTCACGCAGGAGAAAATCAATACGTCTATGGCGGCGCGCTCCTTTCTGGAAACGCTCCCCGCAGTGCCTCTGCCCGCAAGTCAGAGCTTTGGCCTTGCGGTATTCTCCTTTGGGCTGCTGCTTGGTCTGAGCTGGCTTTACCGCAGGCGGGACTGGCAGATGGCAGCCGGGCGCTATCTTATTCTTGGGCTGGAGATCGGTGCCTGTATCCTGCTCATGCGCAGCATCAATCTGGCCTACGATGGTGTGGTACTGCTGGTTGTCGCAGACCTTATGCATGGCTATGAGGGGCGCAACCAGCGAATCATTCTTATGGCAGCGATGGTCGGGCTTTATCTGATTGCCAACTATAATCTGGCGGTATTCCAGATGAAGGTTGTGCCGCTGGAAGCTTATCTTACGTACTATACGGCGAATGCGCAGGGCATCGTCAAGGCCGTTGTAAATATTTTTACGTCCATCAATCTGATTCTTTTTGTGCTCTATATGGTCATGCTTGTGCAGAGCCAGCACAGGGAAAAGGAACGCATCCAGTCGCTGAATGCACAGTTGAATGAAGCCAATGAGAAGCTGCGTGCCTATGCGCTGCAGGCAGAACATATGGCGGAGACGCGTGAACGCAACCGGCTTGCGCGTGAAATCCATGATACGATCGGGCATGCGCTTACGGGAATCGTGGCTGGTATCGATGCCTGCATCGCGACGTTCGAGGCAATGCCGGAGTTCACGCGGCAGCAGCTGCCGAAGATCCGTGAGTCAGCGCTGCGCGGCATTACGGATGTACGGCGTTCCGTCAAAAAGCTCCGGCCGGATGATCTGGAGCGGCTGCCGCTGAAGGAGGCTTTGCAGACGATGATCAAGGATTTCTCCGCATCGACGGGGATGGAAATCGTCTTTGAGACGGATGACTGGCCGTCGGGGCTGCGTGAGGATGAAGAGGAAGTCATTTACCGTGTTGTGCAGGAGGGCATCACCAATGCGAATCAGCATGGACATGCGTCCAGAGTCTCGGTATCCATTCGCGGCGGGGCGGTCTGGCTGCGGATCCGCATTGCTGATAATGGCACAGGCTGCACCACCGTCAAGCCGGACTTTGGCCTGCGCCATATGCAGGAGCGCCTGGAGCTTTTGAAGGGAACCTTGCAATACTACAGCCGGGATGGTTTCGTGATTGAAGCGGCTATACCGATGCATCGGGGAGGAAATGTCCATGATTAAGGTAATTATTGCGGATGATCAGGAACTTATCCGTGAGAGTCTGAAGATTGTTTTGAATATGAATCCGGATATGGAGGTCACGGCTGTCGCGGAAAACGGGAATGAGCTGATGAAGATGCTGCGCACGGGTCAGCCGGATGTCATCCTCATGGATGTGCGCATGCCGGAGCTTGATGGTGTGCAGTGCACAAAGGCAATCAAGGAAACCTATCCGCAGGTACGCATCATTATTCTTACGACCTTCGATGATGATGAATATGTCTATAATGCTTTGAAATATGGTGCGAGCGGCTATCTGCTCAAGGGGGTTTCCGTACCGGAGCTCACGCAGGCTATCCGCACAGTTGTGTCCGGTGGTGCAATGATCAACCCCAATGTCGTGACGAAGGTCGTGAAGCTTTTCTCGGAAATGGCCCAGTCGAGTCTGGCTGTACAGGCTGCCGAGGGCGGCGCGGATGAGCTTACGCGTACGGAGCGCAAGGTTGCACGTCAGGTAGGAAGGGGCTGCAGCAACAAGGAAATCGCGGAGAAACTCAGCCTGTCAGAAGGAACGGTGCGCAATAATCTGAGTGCGGCACTCTCGAAGCTGAATCTGCGGGATCGTACCCAGCTTGCCATCTGGGCGGTACAGACTGGTCTGGCCGGCGGAAGCGACGAGGCCTGAGCATGGACAGATTTTGGAGCAGGCCCTGGCTCATGCCCGGGCAATGGCTGATTTTCCTTTGTTTCTTATTTGGTATTCTCGTTTATGGCAGTGTTGCTTCGCCTAAGGCGGATTCTGTGCTGCGTATCGGGATTTTTGCCGGCAGCAATTGGAATGTGCCGGACAGCGATTCCTATGCAGTCATCGATGCGGCTGTTAAACGGTTCGAAGAGCAGCATCCGGGTGTGCATGTGGCCTATGTGAGCGGCATCAAGAAGGAAGACTATTCGGAATGGCTCGCAGAGCAGGTCATGAACGGTACGGAGCCGGATGTCTTTATGGTATTATCGGATGATTTCAATCTGTATGCCTCGCTTGGCGCACTGAAGGATCTGTCTGACTTTGAACAGCAGGACCCGGACTTTTCCCTGGATGAATATTATCCGGCTGCCTTATCCTATGGCCGTTATGGTACGGCGCAGTATGCTTTGCCCTATGAGAGCGTGCCGACGCTCATGTTCGTGAACAAGACACTGCTGGCCCGTGAGGGCATCCGCATGCCGGGAAATTCCTGGACCTGGCAGGATTTCCTGACGATCTGCCGGCAGGTCACGAAGGATACGGATGGGGATGGTGTGCTCGATCAATTCGGCTGCTACGACTATTCCTGGCAGCAGGCGGTTGTCTCAGATGGATTGCAGCTCTTTCGCGATGATGGGCGTGCTTCTTATTTTGCCGATAACCGCATGGAAGAGACCGTGCAGTTTATGATGGAGCTCCGGGCGGTCAACCGTGGCCATGAGGTTACCGCGAAGGATTTTGATATGGGGCAGGTCGCTTTCCGTCCTTTCACGTTTGCGGAATACCGTACGTATAAGCCGTATCCCTGGCGCATCAAGAAATATACGTCGTTTGAATGGGACTGCATCAAGATGCCGGCAGGGCCGTCCGGCAGCAATATCTCGGAACTTGGCACCCTGCTCATGGGCATGAGTGCGCGCACGAAGCATGAACTGCTGGCCTGGGAATTCCTCAAGGAACTCTGCTATGCGCCGGAGACACAAAGGCAGCTGCTCACGGATTCACAGGGCATGCCGGTCCGCCGCGATATCGTGGAGTCGGCAGATACACAGCAGCTGCTGATGAAGGAGGCCGGGGATGAGCAGATGAATGTGGCGACCATCAGTGAGGTCATGGATGAGGCTGCCGAGGTACCGAAATTTAAGCGCTATGCGGGAGCCATGCTGATGGCAGATAATGAAATCCGCAAGATCATCAATGGCATCGTTCCCTTCAACAATGCACTGAATAAGCTGCAGAAGGAAATCAATGCATATTTGCAATATTAGAGAAACGCTGATGACTCCGGCAGCCCATCTTGCTGCATCTGAACTGCCTTATTCAGCAGCGTTTCCTTAAAAATTAACAAGGACGGTTTCCTGTGCCCAAAATCCGGACACTCGGAACCGTCCTTTGTGTTTTGCTCAGCTGAGCTGATTGCTCTGCGTTTGTTTTTGTTCGTCGTCTGCCTTTTGTGCTGCGTAGCCTGCGTTGCTGATCTTGGTCTCGTAGGCAGGTCCGATTTTCTGCAGGAGCTCCTTGTCCTGCTGCGCTGCACTCATTGTTTTTGCAGTGCTCGCGGTGCCGGAACTGCTGGAAGCAGCTGCTGTGCTGTCGCTTGATTCGGATTCGAGCTGCTGGATTTCTTTTTCCAGAGTCTCGATCTGTTTCTTGAGGTTCTTCACCTCAACGGAGTTTGCATTTTTTGCGTCTTTTTGCAGCTCGGTGAGCTGCTGCTGGTCTTTGTTCTTTTCTGCCTTCAGCTGTTCAAGCTCAGAGCTTGTATCTGAGGAGGACGAGGCTGTTGTCGTGGCTGCCGCTGTTGTATAGGACGAAGCAGCGGTGGCTGCTGTGCCGGAAACAGAAGATACAGATGCCATATGAATCACCTTCCCTTTTCTTCATTATAACAGATTTGCTTATAAATAGAGCTAATATTCCATTAACTTTAATCTGATTCTAATCTTTTCCATGTTACATGGGGTACTTGCACGAAAGATACAAAGAGCATATAATTACTATGTTGTGTCAAGACAATAGTAAAGACTAGGAGCAAACCTATGAAAGATTTAGTGGAAGCTATTGAACAGTTAAAAAAAGAACGCAAGGCGATTATCCTTGCACATGTCTATGAACCGGAGGAAATCCAGGAGATCGCAGATTTCAGCGGTGATTCTTTTGCACTTTCCCGCAAGGCGGCAGCGACGGATGCAGAGGTCATCGTGTTTTGTGGTGTGCGCTTCATGGCAGAGACGGCGAATATCCTGTCGCCGGATAAGATCACGCTGCTGCCTGCAATGGATGCGGGCTGTCAGATGTTTGATGATACGCTTGAGGTTGAGGTGAAGAAGGCGATTGCAGAAAGACCAGACGCGCTGGTGGTTTCCTATGTGAATACGCCGGCTTCCGTAAAGGCGATGAGCGATATCTGCTGCACTTCTTCGAATGCAGTCAGTGTGATTGAATCCCTGCCGCGTGACAAGGAAATCATTTTCCTGCCGGATGGAAATCTGGCTTCGTATGCAGCCGAACAGACGAAGCGGCAGATTCATTGCTGGCCGGGAGGCTGTCCTGTTCATGGGCGGTTGACCGCAGAGGAAGTGCGGGCAGCAAAACAGATCCATCCGGGAGCTTTGGTGCTTATGCATCCGGAGTGCTCTGCGCCGGTACGGGCTGAGGCGGACTATGTTGGCAGTACGATGGGCATTATCCAGTACGCAGAAAAGAGTCCGGTGCAGGAATTTATCATTGCGACGGAATGCGGTGTGCTCTATGAGCTCAGGGAACGCTGTCCAAAAAAGAAATTTTATCTTGCATCGAAGAAGATGCTTTGTGTCAATATGAAGAAAACAACGCTGGAAAAGGTGAGGGCGGCTTTGGAGACACTGGAGCCGCGTGTCGTTGTTCCACCGGAAATCCGCGAAAAAGCGCAGGCTGCGCTGACAAAAATGCTGGAAATTACAGGAAGGTGAGAACATGCAGCGTTATTTGATGAATTTTTCTACGGAAACCATGCGGACAAAGCGTGCAGAGCTTCTGGTCATTGGCTCTGGTGTTGCGGGGCTGCAGGCAGCCTGGACGGCAGCGCGTGCTGGCTGCCATGTGCTGCTTGTGGTACGCGATACGCTTTGGGACAGCAATACGAATAAGGCGCAGGGAGGCATTGCGGCTTCTTTTGGCGAGGATGACAATCCTGAGCTTCATGTGCAGGATACGCTCGTGGCCGGAGCCGGACTGTCCGATGAGCAGATTACGCGCATCGTGACGAGTGAGGGGCCGGATGATATCCGGCGGCTCATCGAACATGGTGCAAAATTCGACCGCAATGCCGATGGCACGCTCGCACTCGGGCGTGAGGGCTGTCACAGCCGCAGCCGTATCGTGCACGCGAAAGGGGATGCGACGGGTGCCGAAGTGGCACGCGCGCTGAATGATATGGCAGCCGGAGAAGAAAAGATCGAGGTGCTCGAGCATTGCTATGTTGTCGATCTTTTGACCGAGGCAGGCCGCTGCTATGGTGTGACAGCATTGCAGGCCGGGGAAAAGATCTGCCTGCGTGCCGGTGCGGTCATCCTTGCAACGGGCGGCTGCGGCCGGCTGTTTGCGAAGACGACGAATCCGGAAGGAGCTACGGGCAGCGGTACAGCTATGGCCTATCGTGCCGGAGCCGAGGTCATGGACATGGAATTCGTGCAGTTCCATCCCACGGCACTTGCGCTTGCAGGATGTCCGAACTTCCTGATCTCTGAGGCGGTGCGCGGTGCCGGTGCTTTGCTCAGGAATCTCAGGGGAGATCGTTTTATGCCGCGTTACCATAAAATGGCTGAGCTGGCACCGCGGGATGTTGTGGCGCGTTGCATCTTTCAGGAGATGCAGCAGGAAAACGCAGATCATGTCTGGCTCGATGCACGCAGCATCGGCAGGGCTTCACAAAAATTCCCGATGATTGCACGTACCTGCCGGGAGTATGGTGTTGATATCGATGCGCAGATGATTCCGATTGCGCCGGCGGCACATTATATGATGGGCGGCGTGAAGACCGATGCCTGGGGGCGCACCAACCTTGATGGCCTCTATGCCTGCGGCGAAGCTGCCTGCACAGGGCTGCAGGGAGCGAACCGTCTGGCAAGCAATTCCCTTTTGGAGGGGCTGGTCTTCGGCCGACGCTCGGCAAAGGCTGCGGTGCAGGCACTGAAAACACAGCCGCGTGTACCTGCGCTGGAATGGACGTATGGCGGTCTTCGTATGGCTGAGCAGCAGAAAACTGCGGCCTGTACACAGCAGGTGCAGGAGACGATGAGCCGTTTCCTGGGTATCCGCAGGGACAGGAACGGAATCAGGCAGGCATTGCAGCTGCTGCAAAAACTGGAAGCACAGCAGGTCGGCACAGAGGCGGCAACAGCTGCCGGGTTTGACCTGCGCGGACGACTCCTGCTTGCCCGTCTCATTGCACAGGCAGCACTTCGCCGTGAGGAAAGCCGCGGGGCACATTTCCGTACGGATTATCCGGAGAAGCAGGAACGCTGGCTGCAGCATTTCACGGACTGCAGCATAGAGGAAGGCCAATCAATAGAAGGTAAGGGAGAGAATGCGCATGGATATGATGTTCAATCAGGACAGGCAGCTTTTGGCATGGCTTGAGGAAGATATCGGCAGCGGCGATATCACGACACAGGCAATTGTTGGAAAAGAACAAAAAACAAGGGCGGTCATCCATGCGAAGAGTGCAGGGATTCTGGCCGGTGTGGAACTTGCACAGCGGGTATTTGAGCTTCTTGATCCGGAAATCGTATTCGAAGCGAAACTTGCAGATGGTGCGCTGCTTACGGATACCTCAGTCATTGCGGTGGTCACGGGCAGCGCGCGTGCTATACTGACCGGAGAGCGCCTTGCCCTGAATCTTCTGCAGCATCTTTCCGGCATTGCTGCACGAACGGCGGAGCTTGCGGCAATTGCCCGGCCGTATGGTGCGCGCCTCGTTGACACGCGCAAGACAACGCCAGGGCTGCGCCTGCTGGAAAAATATGCGGTGCGCGTAGGCGGCGGCAGCAATCATCGTCTGGGACTTTATGATGCGATACTCATCAAGGACAACCACATCAAGGTGGCTGGCGGCGTGAAAAAAGCAGTGGAGCTTGCCAAAAACTATGCTTCTCATATGACGAAAATCGAGGTCGAGGTCGAAGATCTTGCGGGAGTAAGGGAAGCTCTGGAGGCTCAGGCAGATGTCATTATGCTGGACAACATGACGCCTGAAAAAATGACAGAGGCAGTGCATAGCATTGCACACCGGGCCATTGTCGAGGCCTCGGGCGGCATTGATGAAACCACTTTGGCAGCGGCCGCTGCGAGCGGTGTAGATGTCATTTCTGTCGGAGCACTCACACATAGCGTGACTGCGCTGGATATCAGCCTGGATATCGGAGAAATCAAATAAAGGAAATTTATTTTGAATAGAAGCGTCAAATGATATCAAAGTTCTTGATTTATTTGGCGCTTTTGCCATACTAAAGGAAATATCATTTAGCATATTGATTATAACAAATATTGCAGAATTTAAGAAAACTACACTTTAGGAAATTAATCCTGCTGTTTAGGGACAGCAGTCTATGAAAACCTTGACATATGAGATGAATATCATTAAAATGAAAAATGACTTAAGTTCCTTATTGAAGGAAAATGAAAATAATGAGGCAATGAATGGTAATCTGCAATGTGGTCACTTGGATTGCCAGGAGCGAATAGTGAAACCGGTATTTCTGTCTACATAATTTGGATAGGAATGGCCGGATTTTTTATAAAATTTGTGTTGTGATGTATATGTGGAAGATGATGAAAACTGCTCAGAATGAATGTGCTAAAATAAACAGGAACTACGCGTTTGATTCGGCAACATTAATACTGAGTGTGACGAAAATTGGATTTTGAATTAAACTTTATAGGGGTAAAGGGTGCTGAGTGTTGGAGAATTATAATAGTATGTATAACCTGTATGTAAAGCGAGGCTTGGATTTTATTCTGGCGATAGTCTTTCTGCTGCTTTTATGGCCAATTTATTTATTGATTGCTTGTGCTATTGTTATGGACACAGGGTTTCCTGTTTTTTATCGTGCTGAACGTGGTGGTTTTAGAAATGCAAGTTTTAGGATTTTTAAGTTTCGCTCAATGGTGCAAAGCGCTGATAAGATAGGGGGAGGAACTACTGCACTGAATGATTCTCGAATTACAAAAGTAGGTAATCTTTTAAGAAAAACGAAGCTTGATGAAACTGCGCAGATTTTTAATATTATTTTAGGTGATATGAGCTTTGTTGGGCCGAGACCTGAGCTGTTGAAATATACCTCTAGGTATGCTGGTGATGAACAACTTATCTTCAATGTTCGTCCGGGAATTACGGATTATAGTTCGTTGCAATTTATAAGTTTGGATGAAATTGTTGGCGACAGGAATGCTGATCAGATTTATGAAGAACAGGTACTGGGACCAAAAAATTTGTTGCGTGTAAAATATGCACGAGAAGTTTCATTTGAGACGGATTGTGCAATATTTTTGAAAACGATTTTTAAGACATTGAAAAAAATGATTAAATTTTTTAGGTGATGATATAATGGAATTTATTACGTTGAAAAAGTCAAATTTAAAGGTCTCGCGGCTTTGTATGGGTGGCTGTCCTTTAGGCGGTTATGGCTGGGGAATTGTTCAAGAGGATAATCTTATAGAGGCTGTTCAGTCTGCGTATGATTCGGGCGTTAATTTTTTTGATACAGCAGATACCTATGGGTTGGGACATTCAGAGGAACTTCTGGGCAAAGCATTGAAAACTGTCAGAGAAAAGGTCGTTATTGCTAGTAAATTCGGGGTAAGAGTGGAAAATGGCAGAACATTTTATGATAATAGCCCAGAATGGATACGTACGGCACTAGATGCATCTTTACGAAGACTGAAGACAGAGTATATTGATCTATATCAAATTCATTATTTTGATGGGCATACACCTATCGGTGATATTGTTGGAACGTTGCAAGAGTTGCAGCGTTCTGGGAAAATACGGTATTTTGGATTATCTAATATACAGATGGATAGCATGGAACAAATCATGCCCTATCGCGATGCGTTTGTGTCCTTTCAAGACGAGTATAGTCTGGCTTGTCGCAAAAACGAGAAGGGGATAAGGAAACTTTCAGAGAAACTGCAACTTACACCTTTGACCTGGGGGTCGCTGGGACAGGGAATATTGACAGGAAAATATGATAAAACTTGTCATTTTGGTGCAGATGATCGACGTTCAAGAGACATATATGTCAACTTTCATGGTGCAAAATTGGAAAAAAATTTAGAAATAGTTGAGTGCTTAAAGAAAATAAGTAGTAGGGTCAATTGCCCGGTTTCTGCAGTTGCTATTCGGTTTATTTTAGATTATTTTAAGGAATCTGTTGTATTGGTTGGGGCGAAACGTAAGGCGCAGGTGGCGGGAAATATTTCGGCCATGGGTTGGAATTTAACAGATAATGATATGGAAATGCTGAAACGTGTTTCCTCGGAGGAGATAATTTAAATGAGAAGTGAAAGTTTAGCCTGGTTGATTCGCAGGCATGGTATTGAGATGACACATTTATCCGGGGGCGGACATATTGGAGCAGTGCTGTCTGTGGCAGATATTATTGCCGTCCTGTATGCGGATATTTTGCATGTAGATTCTAAAAATCCATCTTGGACAGATCGGGATCGTATGATTTTAAGCAAAGGGCATGCAGGGGCTTCGATTTATGCAGCTTTGGCTGAACAGGGATTTTTTTCTGTAGAAGAATTGAAGACACATTATGCAGATGGCAGCAGATTATCGGGACATGTATCTCATTATGTTCCAGGGGTGGATTTTTCAACGGGATCATTAGGACATGGGTTATCTGTAGCTGCTGGTATGGCTTATGCAGCGAAGAAGGATGGAAAACAGTATAAAGTTTATGCTGTTTTGGGGGATGGTGAATGTAATGAAGGATCTATATGGGAGGCTGCGCTTTTCTCTCGTCAGTTTAAACTGGACAATTTAGTTGCTGTTGTGGACCATAATCATATGCAAAGCCTTGATTTCTGTGATAAGACACTGGCTATTGAGCCAATGGCACAAAAATGGGCTGCGTTTGGTTGGAATGTGCAGGAAATCAACGGTAATGATCATAACGAATTGCATACGGCGTTTTCGAATATTCATGCTGATGGGAGACCGTCGGTTATTGTTGCAAATACAATAAAGGGGAATGGTGTTCCATTTATGCAGAATGATATCCTTTGGCACTACCGTTTTCCGCATGATGGGTGGGAATATGATGGTGCAGTTACGGCACTTCATAAGGCGAAGCCTGTTGAAGTAACAGACCCGTATACACCAGAGGGAATAAAAAATCCAGTGTTGCCGGATGAAGATGCAGACATTTATAAAGATCATACATATAGCTTTACTTGGAAACCTACAAATTACTTGGGGGAAGGCATAGAAGAATGAGAGATACATTTGTAAGGGTATTAGTAGAAGAGGCTAAGGAAAATAGAGATATCGAGCTGGTCACGGGCGATTTGGGTTTTGGAGTTCTTAAGCCGTTTTGGGAAGCTTTGCCGAACCAGTTTACAAATGCAGGAATTGCTGAGCAAAATATGACGTCTATGGCAGCAGGCATGGCATTAAGCGGTAAAATCGTGTTTACTTATTCCATCGGGAATTTTCCAACATTGCGCTGTTTGGAGCAGGTGCGCAACGATTGTGCTTATCCTAAGGCTAATGTCAAGATTGTTTGTGTTGGTGGTGGCTTTGTATACGGCTCGTTGGGAATGAGTCATCAGGCTACCGAGGATATTGCAGCAATGCGCATGCTGCCAAATGTGACAGTGGTATGTCCCGGCGATTTAGTGGAGGCTGAAGCTGCAACAAGGGCAATTGCAGAATGGCCGGGAACATGTTATTTGCGTCTGGGACGAGGCGGGGAAAAACGAGTACATAAAAAACTCGGGCATTTTGCAATCGGGAAGGCTATATCAATCCGCTGCTCTGAGGGAAGGCGGAAGATTGCTGTTTTTTCGACAGGCGCTATTCTGGATGATACAACGGATGCTTGTGATGAGTTAGAGAACCTTGGTTATGGCATTGTACAATATAGTTTTCCTACGGTAAAACCAATTGATTATGAAGTCATAAAGGAATGCGCACAACACTGTGAATATATCTTTACGGTCGAAGAGCATAATGTTTTAGGCGGCTTTGGCAGTGCGGTGGCAGAGGTGTTGTCTGGTTTGGAAAGAGGAGCAAAATTAGTACGGCTGGGGATTAATGACAGCTATTGCAAGTATGTTGGAAGTCAGAAATATTTAAGAGGCAAATTTTCGATAGACAAAAGTGGAATTATCAATCAAATACAGAGGGCGTTAGGTAATGAGTAATGTTTTATTTTTTACATCGGATTACCCAGAAAATTCAAAGGGGAACTTATATGTGGATTTAGTGCGGGAATTTGTAAATCAGGGGCATCGTGTTTTTGTTGTCGTTCCTTGTGAACGAAAATATGGCAAAGAGACAACGATTACAGAGACAAAGAATCTGACGGTTATTCGCGCAAAAAGCTTGAATTTTAGAGGCAATGTATCTTTGATAGAAAAAGGCATTGCCACGTTAGGATTCTATTACTGGTACCCTTATATGTTAAATAAGTACTTTAAAAATGTGCGACTTGACTTAGTGATTTGTTCTACTTTGCCTATAACCTATGCAAAGGTAATGCGGTTGCTGCACCATAGGGATGACGCATGCGTTTATTTACTGCAAAAAGATTTTTTTCCACAGAGTGCGGTGGATTTGGGCATATTAAAGAAGGGGACCTTAAAATATCGGCTTTTTCGTAATCTGGAAAAAAAGATGTTTAGTAATGCGGATGCAATAGGTGTTATATCACCTAAGAATGTTCAATATTTGCTTGAGCATAATGCTTATCTGGCAAAGGATAAAGTAGAGGTCTGCCCCAATAGCATTATACCTGATACTTGGGAAAAAATTTTGTTGAAAAAAAGTCAACGGCAGGTTATTCGTGAAAAATATAAAATTCCGTTAGATAAGGTTGTTTTTATTTATGGTGGAAATATCAGTCGGGCGCAAGGTATTGACTTTATTTGCGATGTGGCCAGGAATGCTGGACAATGCGAAAATGCATATTTCTTATTTGTGGGGAATGGAAATGAGTATTCCCGCTTGGCGGATGAAATAGAGAAACTTCAGGCGAATAATGTAAAGATTTTAAGTTATCTTCCTAAAGAGGATTATGATGATTTGTTAGCTGCTTGTGATGTTGGTTTGGTATTTTTGGATCCTCGCTTTACCATTGCCAATATTCCTTCCAGAACATTATCCCATATGAATATGGGCCAGCCTATTTTGGCGGCTACTGATGAGTACACAGATTACAAAGAACTGCTTCAAAATAATAATATTGGATTATGGTCAGCAAGTAAGGATATTGGTTCGTTTATTACAAACCTGCGGCAAATGATAGCTTCAGAGGATATGCGTAGGGCTATGGGAGAGAATGCTAGAACGTATTTGGAAAAAGAATGGAATGCGAAAAGAACTTATGAGATTATTATAAGGCATATAACTCAAAAGAAAGTATCTTCTGCCTCGTTGAAGTATTGATGAAAATGATTTTGCGTCATTGACTAAAAATCAAATAATTTTAATTCTTAATAGATATAGTTAGTAGGAATTAAATCCTGTAAAAACAGGACAGTAGTCTGTGAAAACGTTGACAATCAAGGTGCGTACTGTTAAAATAATTGTTGTAAAGCTTGTTTTGTTTTGGTACATGTAGAAAAAAATTATGATAGATGCAATGAATGACAGTTTGTAATTTGGTCACTTCGATTGTCAGGAGCGAATAGTGAAACCGGTGATTCTATCTGCAAGTTTAATTTAGATAGAGTTTGCCGGTTTTTTATATAAAATACGGTTGTTGGTTTTGTGTGAGAGAGGATGATACTGTATGCGGAGACATTGGTTTACGGGATGTCTGGTTCTAGCAGATGCTGTCACGATTGTTTTAGCAGCGTTTTTTAGCTTGTATTTACGATTTGACGGACAAGATTTGCAACAGATAATATTTTATCGGCAATATGAGCGTGTTTTGTGGCAGGCAATGCCAGTCTTACTTATTTCCTATCTTGGTATGCTTTTTGTGCTGCATGTGTATCGATATGTATGGCGTTATGCTGAACGCAAGGAGATTTTTCATATTGAGCTTGCTGGTTTATGCGCAACCTTGCTTTTTGTTATTTATACAAATGTTTGGCAGTTGAATTTACCACGCTCGTTTTATTTTATTGATTTCATTTTTACAACAGTTGCGATAAGCATGGGCCGCAGATTTTTGCAGCACGTGCAGATCCATGCTTCGCGGCAGTTTGCCGATGAGCCGCGCCCAGTCCTTATTGTAGGCGCTGGTGATGCGGGTGTTGTACTGGGCAGAGAGATTATGCAGCTGCATACGAGAGACCGCGTTGTTGTCGGCTTTATTGATGATGATGAGTACAAACAGGGCAAGCTCATCAATGGAATTAAGGTCCTGGGCGGCCGCTGGGATATCAGCAGCATGGTGCATCGTTATAAAGTTGAAGAAATCATCATTGCGATGCCTTCTGTTGAACCGAAGCAGATCAGTGAGATCGTTACGCTTTGCAAGGACTTATCCTGCCGTATCAATGTTCTGCCGGGGCTTTATCAGCTCATGGATGGCAAGGCTTCGATGCAGCAGCTGCGTCCGCTGCAGATCGAGGATTTGCTGCCGAGAGATCCGGTCAAGCTGGATCTGCAGGAGATTGCCGGTTATCTGACGGACAAAGTTGTATTGATTACCGGAGCTGGCGGTTCTATTGGTTCGGAACTTTGCCGCCAGGTCATGAAGATGAAGCCGAAGCAGCTTGTTTTGCTGGGACGCGGCGAAAACAGCATTTATTTGATTCATCAGGAGCTTATCGGCATTTACGGGCGGGACAATATCGTACCGGTGATTGCCAGCGTATGCGATAAAGAGCGACTGGAGGACGTTTTTGATGAGTATCAGCCGCAGGTCGTATTCCATGCAGCAGCACATAAACATGTACCGTTGATGGAGATCCAGCCGAAGGAGGCTGTGCACAATAATATTTATGGCGGGTTCAACGTTGGCGAAGCTGCCGGGAAGCATGGCGTAGAGACCTTTATTACCGTTTCTACTGATAAGGCAGTCAATCCGACCAGTATCATGGGAGCTTCGAAGCGTGTGGTGGAAATGACCATGCAGGTCATGAATCACCGCTATGCAACAAAATATGTTACCGTACGTTTTGGCAATGTACTGGGCAGCCGCGGAAGTGTGGTGCCGCTCTTTAAAAAGCAGATCGCTGCCGGCGGTCCTGTGACTGTAACGGATCCTGAGATGAAGCGCTACTTCATGACGATACCGGAAGCCAGCCAGCTCGTTCTGCAGGCCGGTGCTATGGGCAAGGGCGGCGAGGTCTTTGTGCTCGATATGGGCAAGCCAGTGAAGATTGTGGATCTTGCGAAGAATATGATCCGTCTTTGCGGCAATGGCAATCCGGAGATCAAGATTGAGTTTACGGGTCTTCGTCCTGGCGAGAAGCTGTTTGAAGAGCTGCTTACGGCAGAAGAAGGAACCGATGCAACGAAGAACAAAAAGATTTTCTCTGCAAGGCTGAAGGGCTTTGATGAAGATGAGTTCCAGAGGAACATTGATCGATTTGCAATGTGCAGCAGTGATGAGGACTTCCTGCAGGTATTGCAAGCAATCATTCCTACGTATACACCGAATCATAAAGATGGCCGCATAAACTACAGGCCGGCAGCTGAGGAGGAGGTAAAGGCACTGCCTGCGGTGAAGCCTGAGGCGGCGGTCATCGCGCGACAAGATGGAAAAGAGGAGATGGCTTTAGAATGCTGAAGAAGATGAGATCTGTACGTCGTTTTTGCTGCCGGGTCTGCTGCATGGCGGGGGTTATATGCAGTTTATCTTTTACCGTAAGTGCTGCCGATGGATATTTAATGACGCCGGGTGATGAATTGAATATCAAGGTTACTGAGCATGATGAATTAAGCGGAAGTTCTGCAGCGGATTCTGTTTATATCGTACGACCAGATGGGACGGTATCCTTTCCGTTGGTAGGCCAGCTGGATACGAAGGGGAAGACTGTAGAGGTGTTTACCGCAGAGCTGGAAGATCGTCTCGCACGCTATCTTGTGGATCCGCAGGTCAGCGTGAATATCAATAAATTAGGAACGACGCGTGTTTATGTTTTTGGCGAAGTAAAGATGCCGGGACTGTATGAATTGCCGAAGTCCCACTGTGTGCTGGATGCAATTGGCGCTGCACAGGGATTCACGCGGGATACTGCCAAGAAAAATATTTTTTTGATCCATAAAGACCATACGGGAGATCCAATCAAAATCAATTTGAACCGCTTGCTGGAAAAGGCAGATATCAGTCAGAACTATGAACTGGTCGAGGGTGATATGCTTTACATGACAAGGAATGGCCGTATTGACTTTGCACGTGATATCCTGCCGTTCATCAGCGGTTCTTATATGATCGATAATATCATGAACAATCATGATACTTATGGAAACCGTTAAAAGATGAAAGGCAATAAGGAGGAAAAGTTTTGGGGAAGAATGCGGTTGATTGGCGAAGTATAGTGATGAGTATGCGCAGGGGAATTCCCTGGATACTTTTATCGATTGTAGTTTGTTTATGCGGGGCATTGGTTTACTTGCACAGTACGCCTGCAATCTATGAGTCAGAGTC
>CAZTAP010000014.1:23925-25812 GCA_964611665.1 uncultured Selenomonadaceae bacterium
GATCCGGAGAATGCACAGCGGACAAATAAGGCAATCATTGATCAATTTCTGGCCCGCCTTACGGAACTTTCTCATAGCGAGAAAAAGAATACCAAGGAATTCCTTGAGGGGCGTGTAGCCGAGGCCGATAATAATCTGACTGAGGCAGAGAATAAGCTGCAGGACTATCAGGTGAAGCATCAGTTCGTTTCGCCGGAAGAGCATTTACATGCGTTGGTTGAACGCATGAGCGGTGTGAAAAAGGCAGATGAGGAAAACAAGATCGATCTGGCGGAGGCACAGGCTCGCCTTGCCAGTGTCAATGGGCAGTTATCTGATTATGGCATTTCCATTGCGGATAATACCACAATCAAGCAGTACAACAGCAAACTGGCCGATTTGGAGGTTACGCGCGTAGGCTATTTGGAGAAGTATACGGATAAGCATCCGAAGATGATTGCAATCAATGAGCAGATCCAGGAAACAAAGGCTGCACTGAATGCGGAAATCGAACGCGTTGCCTCTATGAGTGCACCTTCGGACAGTCCGGTTCAGAATGCGCTGATCCAGGATAAATTTAAGAGTGAGGCAGAGATTGCTGTAGCGCAAAGTAAGGCAAGAGCTTTGTCTGGTGTCAATGGCAGGGCAGATGCTGAGCTTTCTGATATTCCAGCGAAGGAGCAGGGATATGTCCGTGCTAAACGGGATGTTGATGTAGCACAGGATCTGTACACGATGCTGTATAAACGCCTGGAAGAGGCTAAGATTGCAGAGGTCATGGTTCCGAATGAAGTGCAGCTGGTCGATACGCCGACCTTGCCGGAAGCACCGGTCAAGCCGCGCAGGAACATGGTTATCTTATTGGCAGGTCTGCTGGGGCTTGCTTTAGGCATTGCCATTGCTGTTCTGCCGGAGCTGCTCAGACGCCGTATCAATACAGCAGCCGATGTTGAGCACAGTCTTGGCCTGGAAGTGCTTGGCTCCGTGCCGGATATGGATGCGATGATAGAGAAGCGGAAACCAGCATTCGACTTCATTAAGGGAACCTATACAAAGAAACCAGGAGACAAATGGTATAAGAGATTGTGGAGGAAAATATGTCGGAAATAGATCTTATTGCACAATTCGAGCCAGAATCCTTTATTGCTGAAGCATATCGGAAGATTTGCGTGACGTTCAGTACAAACGAGGGCGCAAAGCAGGGACAGGTTATTTTATTTACCAGTGTACTGCCGGGAGATGGGACATCTGCGACGGTTGCCAATATGGCGGTTACGATGGCGAAGGACGGACAGAAGACGCTGCTCATTGATTGCAATTTCCGCAATCCGGTGCAGGACATGATCTTCACCAGGCTGCTGGGTATGCGGCAGAGAGTCGGTCTTGGTGATTATTTGCGAGGCATGGCAGAGCCTCTGATGGAGGCAGGAGGCAAGATCGAGAATCTGTGGGTCATGTCAAACGGCGTGACTTTGCAAAATCCAGCGCGCTTTTTTTCGGGAGAGCGCATGCATAATCTGCTGCAGCAGCTTCGTCATGAATATGATGTGATTTTGCTGGATCTGCCCACAGTCCTGCCGGTAACGGATGCGATTTCGCTGCTTAAGGAAACCGATGGTGTGATCCTTACGGTTGCAGCAGGACGTGTATCGCCGAAGGTTGCCAGAGTGGCCAAAGAGCGTTTGGAAAAAGCAGGCGGCAAAATCCTGGGTGTTATTTTGAACAAAGTAAAACAGAGCTGGGAATCCGGCTATAAGGATTATGAATACTATCGGCGGTTATAAGGGGCGAGAATTGTGGGAATATTTACAGGCAAGGTTTTGATGATTACGGGCGGTACAGGGTCCTTTGGTCATGCTGTACTCAACCGTTTTTTGGATACGGATATCAAGGAAATCCGCATATTTT
>CAZTAP010000015.1:0-24848 GCA_964611665.1 uncultured Selenomonadaceae bacterium
TGCCAAATGGCTCGCGGGCTGTACCGCCGGTAAGGATTCTAACCTTCCCCAAAGACTGCTTTTGATTTGCTTTTAGTATAGCGCATAAAGAACGGTCCTGTCAATATATTCCTCATGCTGGTAATACTTTCGCAGTTCCTGCATATAAGATACAAGAAAACAAAAGCAAAGGAGATGAGAACCATGGCTTCACTTCTAATATTAGCATTCGGAGCAGCATTCTGCGAAATATCGGCAATTTTACTTTGATCACTAGCAAAAAATAAGCCGTCCTTCGGGACGGTTTTTTCTTGTCCAGGCGGTAAAAGGCGCAAGCCTTGTGTGCGTCCAGGATACACAGAGAAAACTTTCAACGGAAGGAAGTTTATATGGGCAGATACTAAATGGTTTACACTGATAATTTCTTACAAATTTATGAAAAGAGGCAGATTCCTTTTCACCTCCATCGGGTAAAAAAGAACCTGCCTTTATCCTGCCTCGATACATGTCCAATCCACTGAACTGCTGTCCCAAGGAATTTAATTTACACTGCACTGGATACTTACGATTTTTTGGTTTTTTACACCAAATTCCAAAGACTTGACTCCA
This sequence comes from uncultured Selenomonadaceae bacterium, assembly GCA_964611665.1. Classification (GTDB taxonomy): domain Bacteria; phylum Bacillota; class Negativicutes; order Selenomonadales; family Selenomonadaceae; genus CAZTAP01. The sequence continues at coordinate 589 of CAZTAP010000015.1, forward strand.
TTGCTATAAACAAAATACTTCAAATCATTCCGCTGATACGTACTGCTTGCCTTACCATAAGTTTTGGGCAGCATGCCTGAGCTCATTCCCACTTTGATTCCATCCGGTGTCTTCAAATTGTTCGCTGTACATTTTACATTAATGACTTTTTTACGAAGCGCACAAACTACAAAAGAATTGCCATAATAATATTTGGTCATGTGCATGCCGTCTTCAAATTTAGTTTGCTGTGAATCAGGCTCTCCATATACCTGCCTTACATAATCCAGTGTACATCCCGGCCCGACACCCCCAATTGCAGCCTGCTTATTGCCAATATTGGCAAAGCAAGTTGCCGTACTGAGCAGCAAAAGCAGCATCGCAAAAATTGTCCCCCAAAACCTTTTCAAAAAGCTCACTCCTCTTTCATAATTTTTTTAAAAACAATACAAATTCTTTTTTCGTCATAATCTTTCTATTTCCTTGTTTTACTATTCTGTTAATTTACATTTTAATGATAAACAGGTCTTTTTGCTTAGTATAGCATAAAAAAAGCAGCTCCAATGATGGAAGCTGCTTCTGTCTTTCACTGTCAGGAAAGTGTCTTAAGCTGGTCAACCGGCCAAAAGACAAGCACTGCCTTGCCCTTAATCAGATCATATGGGACAAAGCCCACATCAGCAAAACGACTATCCTCTGAATTGTTACGATTATCGCCCATGACAAATACATGTCCTTCCGGTACGGTTGCCTGTGGATAATCACTCAGGGTCTTTTCCAGAATATATGGCTCATTCATAAGCTTCTGGTTCACAAAGACACGGCCATCTTTAATCTCAATTGTATCCCCCGGCACAGCAATGACACGCTTGATGAAATCACGGCTCGGATCCCTCGGATAGCGGAAGACTAAAACTTCCCCACGTTCTGGCGCACGGAAACGATAAATAAATTTATTGACAACAAGGCGCTCCCGGGACTGCAGTGTCGGCCTCATCGACGGGCCGTCTACAACATAAAGCTCTACCACAAACTGGCGGATGAAAAAAGCCAGCACAATCGCTACAACAATCGATATGGCCCAATCTTTTGCCTCTTCACCTAACGAACTCATAAATCAACCTCCTGCACAAAAAGAATAGGGACTGCTTCCAGTCCCTATCACACGATTAGCGCTTTTCTCTAATACGAGCAGCTTTACCAGTAAGGTTACGCAGATAATAGAGCTTTGCACGACGTACAATACCTCTGCGTACAACATCAATTTTGTCCAGTCTCGGGGAATGTACCGGGAAAGTACGCTCGATGCCTACACCGTAAGAAATACGTCTTACCGTGAAAGTCTCACGTACGCCCGTACCCTGACGAGCGATAACAACGCCCTCAAACATCTGGATACGTTCACGAGTACCCTCGACAACCTTTACATGTACACGAACCGTGTCACCAGGTGCGAAAGCCGGGATGTCAGAACGGAGCTGTTCCTGTTCTAAAGCCTGAATAATGTTCATTTGTATACTTCCTCCTTATTACAGACGTTCATGGCAGATTAAATCCACTCAGAGGACCGCCCACATACCTAATTAGTTTAACACAAAGCAATTCCTGTTTCAATCTTTTTTTCTTCTTCATGGAAATATTTTTGACCTCAACTGAACATGCACTCAGCCATAGCCTGCCGCACAACAGCTTCCGGTACATGTTTCTCAATCCTTACTTTGCCCACAGCTTCCATCAGGACCCAGTTCACCTGTCCATTGACTGTTTTTTTATCATGGAAAATATCCGCATACATCGCATCCACGGAGCAGTTCTCTGCACGCACAGGAAGATGAAGTCGCTCCGTCAGCCGAATCACCCGTTCAGCACAGTCCGGCTTGATCAAGCCAAGGGCCTGACTGATCCGTGCTGCTCCGACGGAGCCGATTGCCACGGCTTCTCCATGATTATACCGGACATATCCGGTTTCCTTCTCAATCGCATGTGCCATTGTATGACCAAAATTCAGAATACGGCGCAAGCCGGACTCCTTCTCATCCTGTGCCACAACCTCTGCCTTGATTTCACAGGAACGTGCGATCATATGCACCGCTGCCTCAGGCTCAAGCGCCAGCACCTCAGCTGCATGATCCTCCAGAAAAGCAAAAAATGCTTCATCGTAGATGATGCCATACTTGATGATTTCTCCCAACCCGGTATAGATTTCTCTTTCCGGCAAGGTTGCCATCAAATCAAGGTCCATAAAAACAGCCTGCGGCTGATAAAAGGCTCCGATCAAATTTTTGCCCAGCCGATGGTTTACTGCCACCTTGCCGCCTACACTGGAATCCACCTGCGCCAGAAGGCTTGTCGGCAGCTGCACAAAAGGAACGCCTCGCATATACGTTGCCGCAATGAAGCCGGCAAGATCGCCGACCACGCCGCCGCCCAGAGCAAAGATGGCCGACCGGCGATCCAGGCCAAGCTCAATCGCCCGCGTATAAAGCGCTTCCGCCTGCACCAGAGACTTTGAGCTTTCACCTGCCGGAACCATAAAGAGCTCTGCCTTCAGGCCTGCTTTGCGCAGAACTTCCAATACCTGTCCACCATAAAGCCTGCCCACATTCGTATCCGAAATCAACAAGGCTTTTTCTGAAAATCCCGCTTGTTCGATAAACGCTTGCAGTTCCTGCTTCAGGTTTCTTCCAATCACAATATCATAGCTCATTTCTCCGAGCTCAACTCTGACTTTACGCACGTACAGCACCCTCTCTTTTCAAAAAATGCAGAATCTCTTCGGTCACCTGCATCGGTGACAGTCTGCTTGTATCCACCATATAATCTGCATGCGCATAAAGTTCCTGCCGTTCCTTCATGAGACCGGCAACAGCAGCCCGCCTGTCGCCCTGATCAGCCTGATCCAGTACCGGCCGCTTGCCGCGGCGCCCGGTACGCTCCAAAATCGTATCCACATCAGCAGTCAGACAGATGATCGTCCCATTTTTGCGCAGTTCCGTCATATTTTCCGGATTCTTCACGGTTCCGCCGCCAGTGGATATGACAAGATTGTGCCTGGCCGCCATTCTGCAGACCATTGCCCTCTCCTTGTCCCGGAAATAGTCTTCCCCATAGCGCGCGAACATATCCTTAATGCTCATTTTGGCCTCTGCCTCGATTTTTTGATCAAGATCAGTAAAAGCATAGCCAAGCTTATTGGCTAAAATCCGTCCGGTACTGGTTTTCCCTGTACCCATAAAGCCAATCAACACAACATTCTTCATCTCAATCACCCTGTACCCGCGCTTTATAAGCCTCGATTGCTGCCAAAACATCAACCATGGCATCACTGCCGAATTTATCAGCCACAGCTTCCGCAAGAACAAAAGCCGTCATCGCTTCACCTACGACAGAAGCTGCCGAAACCGCACAGACATCACTGCGTTCCTTGCATGCAAGCACCTCTTCTTTCCGTTCGACATCAACAGAATGCAGAGGCTTCATCAGCGTAGGAATCGGCTTCATCACTGCGCGTACAACGATTTCTTCCCCATTCGACATGCCGCCTTCAAGACCACCTGCATGATTGGTCTTGCGATAAACCTGTCCCGCCTCATTGTAGAACATTTCATCATGTGCAAGACTGCCTGGAAGCTCTGCATAGGCAAAACCCGCACCGATCTCCACCCCTTTGATGGCCTGGATCGACATCATCGCACCAGACAAACGTGCATCGAGCCGGCGATCCCACTGGATATGGCTTCCAAGTCCAAGCGGTACGCCACGTACCAAAACCTCAAAGATCCCACCAAGAGTATCTCCCTCCGCTTTGGCGGAGCGAATGCGTTCCTTCATCTTTTCTTCAGCTGCTGCATCATAACAGTTCAATTCAGAAACCGTCCGTCCGATGCTGTCCCTGTCGATTTTCGCTGCATCCACAGCAATACCGCCAATATTCGTAACCTCGGACGCCACACTGATCCCACAGGCCTGCAAAAACTGCTTGCAAAGCGCACCGACCGCTACACGCGTCGCTGTCTCCCGGGCGCTTGCACGTTCCAGGATATCCCGGATATCCTGGCGATCATATTTCCTGATTCCCGTCAGATCTGCATGCCCAGGACGTGCAGCAGTCACCTTTTCTCCACTTGGCTGCCCCATGACAGACATACGGTCTGTCCAGTTCTGCCAGTCACGATTCGTAACGCGCAGTGTAACCGGATCGCCCATGGTCTCGCCAAAGCGTATACCAGACAAAATTTCCACCTGATCCGTTTCAATCTTCATGCGGCCGCCGCGTCCATACCCCTGCTGGCGGCGTGCCATATCCCGATTCATTTCATCTATATCGATTTTCAAGCCAGCTGGAATTCCTTCTACAATTGCAGTCAGACACTGTCCATGTGATTCTCCTGCGGTTAAAAAACGCAAATTCCCCATATCTGCACCTCATCATCCATTTTATTGAAGGAAGCACGGATCAATCGTGTTTCCTTAAGTAATTGTATACTATTCCTATGTTAAGCTATCAAAAGATATAAATCAAGTTCTGTCGCAAGAAATTTTTGTTCTGTTGGAATGGATGTTTATGCTTTCATTGCATAAATCTTAAACAGGATCCGGCAATGCAGTAGACCATTTTCACTTTTTACTTTTGTGTTTTCTATACGCAGGAATCTGCCGCTCTGTTCCATTGCTTCCAAAAAATCCAGTACCTGAAAATAACTGCCGCAAATCTCCGTCTCAACAGCAAGCTCCGCAAACCGTTCCGTACTCCTTGCGCTGCCCGGCATGACCTCGGTCAGCACAACACCATGCCGCAGCGCCTCCTGCTGCAGCAGGCTCAGGAAGCGTCCCTGTTCCATGGATTCCGGCAGTTGTTCCTGCACAACCTGCTCACGCTTTTTCAGCTCTGCAGCATAGTCTTCTTCCTGCAAATGCGCATTCATAAAGTTTTCGATCTGCAAGATTTCCTGCTGATTTTGTCCTGCCTGCTGCTGTTTCACAAAAAGCTCTGCTCTTTGCTGCTGCAGAAGGATCACCCCTCCAGCCAAAAACAGCAGCGTAACCACCAAAATCACCATTGCCATCCGTTGTTCCTTCCGCATCATTCCCGCCTCCTTATTTCAGCTTCAGGTCCAGAAGAAATTCAATTTCCTCCGGATGGTCCTTTGCTTGTCTGGAGCTTTTCAGCAAAGGCCCTTCCGCAAAAAAGTCCTGATCTTTTTCAAAACTTTCCAGGAATACAGCGAATGCGTCATAACCAACAGCATGTCCTCTGAGCTCCACTCCGGTATGATCTTCACTGAGCACAAGTTCATCAAGCCAGACGCCTTCGACAGTCCTTGCACCCAAATGCACAAGAATGCCCCGGCAGGATACAGTATCCTGGGAAAGTTCTGTCAAAAGCTGGTTTTTTTTATCAATGGACGCATTGAGCTTTTGTGCATTCTGCATGCTTTTCTGCCCGCCAGCAAGCAGTACCAGCCTGTTCTCCTGTGCTTTCAGCTGCTGATCCATAGCATAGAGCTTCCAGCTGTAAAAAGAGAAGCCTCCGGTAAACAACAGCAATACCATAAGCAGCATGCCTGCCGCAATGCGCTGCCAGGCCAGACTACTCCGCCTTCTCTGCCGTGGCAAAAAATTCAATACGTCATCCGGGAATATCACCCCAAAAGCCGCATATAGCGAAGCGCACTGTCCTATCGACCAGACACATTCTTCTGCCGAAGCGCCAATGACAATCTCATGCTGCTGCCAGCAAATTTTTCCGCCCTCCCACCGAGGTGAAACGCTCTCCGGCATCATGGTCAATGCCTGTAAGCCAAGAGAATTTTCTTCATAAAACCGAGAAATTTCCTCCTGTTTGCTGCGTTCCAATGCCGCCAGCAGAAACCGGCCGGATTTCTCCCCGGCAGCCTGGAAAGAGGATATCATTTCCTGCTCCCCGAACGGACCGTTCGCTGCCAGTTCCCAATGCACGGCCTCTGCAAGTTCCCTCTGCTTCAGCTCCGGCATATCTTTCTCATAAAAAAAAACCTGATTTTCTGGCAGGCAGAGACCAACCGCCTGGCAAGACAAATGTTCCTTCATACAGATGACTTTGACCTGTTCCATAACCTGCTCATTCCAGTCAGCTGTCTCATCCGGCGCAAATCTGAAACAACAGCTCCGACCGACCTGCCAGCCATCTTCTTTCCGTACCAGCTGCGTAAGATAAAGAACCATATCCTGCGCATAAATACCAATAATTTTCTCTGGAATGTTCTGTAAAAATTTTTTCCAATGTATCATGCTTCAAGGCTCCCAATGATCGAAAACATAAGTTTTCTCTTTTTTCTTCAGACAACCAGCCCTCCGTCCGGTCTCTTCTCCATGCCGGCTCACAGCAAACACCGTCACCCGATCCATCGTACGCATCGCATACACAGTACATTCGATATCTTCTTCCTCGACCTGCTGCTGGAAAATGCAGCTTGCTGCAGCCCCCAGAGCCTCTGCACGCTGAGGGTCATCTTCCAGGACAGCAGTACCGGCAAGCACCCCGCTTTCCGCCGCATATTCCAAACGCGTTTCCAGCACAAAGCGCTGCGTAGTGCTGTATCTTCTCTGTGACAAGAAAAAAAGGCTCAGGCCAAGAACCATCAAAATTGCCAAAACCGCCAGTGCTATCGCAGAAAAAAGACCTTCTTCATCTTGATCCAGTGTCATCGGACTCACCTCGCATCCTCATCGGCAGAGCAATCGCCGTAGACAATTCCAGCTCCAGCGAAGAATCAAGCTCCCTGCCCCGCAAGACAATAAACAGCCGGCCATCCCTTATTTCATAGCATGCTGCTGTAACAGATACACGTCCCGGCCAGCTTCCGCCCGTCATCGGCTGTGGTGCGCCATAGCCATCAGCTTTCATTTTTTTCATACAGCCTGGTACCCCGGGATAAAAGATATAATAGCCCTGCAGGATATCCCCCTGCGCAGTATGACGGGTATATCCCAAAGAAGGCCGCTCATCGCCTTCAATACAGACATCCTCCGCAAGCTTGATATCCTGTACCATACGCTCCATGCAGACACGCAGTTCCTGCTGCAGTTCCCATTCGCGGGAAACAAGAAGATATGCCTTCAAAAAAGAAGAAAACGCCATACAAAGGCTCATCGTCAAAAACAAAATCAAGGGAAGGGCAATCAGCAGTTCCAGCAGCATGCCGCCTTTTTCCGGCCTCTCCTGCTCACTCATGGCATAACACCAGCCGTTGAAAGGAAAGCTTCCGGGCAATGCCATTTTTCTGCCAGGATATATGAAGCACAACTTTACAAAGCCGTGCGCTCTCTGCTGCCGCCCGGAAACTTCCCTCAACCTGAAAATCCCGCCCGCTGCGCATCACGTTTCTCTGCATTGACGGCCGCTCCATAAACTGCTGCTTTCCCAGCTCAACCTCTGCATCGGATAAAATCTCCTGTGCCAGAAAAACAGCCGCAGTTTCATCGCCGCTCCGTTCACACAGCCTTTGTGCCGATGCAGCCGCCATAAATGCCGATATCGCACTGAGCAGGATTGCACCCAGCAAGACGATCTCCAACAAAAAATATCCGTTTTCATCTAAACTCCTCATATTCCGGACCTCTCTGATTCATCTGCCGGCCGCCATTCCACACGGATGCGGCCAGCCTGATCAATAATCACTGCCCGATGCTGATTTTGCAAAAAAACATGAATGGTCCTGGCATTACTCATGATGTCGCCATCCGGCAAAAACATAATACAAGCAGAATCCGTCCCGCTCCCCATCCCAAAATGAACATCTGACGGAGCCTGATGCTCGCGCACAGCATGCGCTCTTTCCTGCATCCGAATATAATAACGATGCCGCTCGATCTTCAGATAAGGAGGTTCCGGCTGCCTGTCATAATCAGGTATCCCTTGCCAGCAGCTTTTTTCATTCCTTGACATTTCCTGCAAATATCTGAGATCTGCCGCCAGGCATCCCGCTTCATAATCCACTCTCTGACTCCGGCAGACATCAAGCCTGGGCACTGCAATGCAGGCCAGAATTGCCAGCATCCCGGCGACCAGCAGCAGTTCCAGACCCGCAAACCCATTTTTGCTCATCACAGCATCTCCTCATACCATCTGAACAACAGCTGACCGTAAAGCAAGGAAACATAGGCTCCAAAAGCCAAAAACGGTCCAAATGCAATTTTTTCCCCGGCCTTTGCCTGCCGAAAAACCAGCAGCACTACCGCAGTAACCCCGCCAAGACAAAATGCCAGGAAAAAGGCGAGCAGAGCTCCGCGCAGTCCCAGCCAGAGTCCCAGGACAAAAGCCAGCTTCACATCCCCGCCGCCTATGCCATTATGGCTCAGCACACGCAGTACAAAAAACAGCAAAAAACCGAATACGGCTCCGATCATTGCTGATGCCAGATGTTCTGTTCCCTTTTCTGCTGCAAAAAGCAGCGCAAAACAGCCCATGAACAAAAGCAGCCGATTGAAGATCAGGCCGTAAATAACATCATATGCACTGATCAACAAAAGAAAAACCAACAAATAAGCTGCTGGTATAAACTCCAGGTACAGTTCTCTGGTACAAGACAGGAACACTGTGCCTGCCAAAAAACCAACACACACAAATCTCCGTCCGGAAAGCATCAGCGGATATCCTGCCATCATCATCTGCTCACGCTCCCGGCTTACTATTCTTTTCGCTGCGGCCAAAATCTCCGGCTTTATACGTCTGGCACAGCGCTTCTTTCCGATCGACAGAAAGACTGTACGACGAAGCATTGATCCTGGCTGTTCCGCCCGTACGCAGCAGGCAGTCTCCCTGCGGCGGCTTCAGTTTATCCAGGTCGGTCACATAATCAGACAAATCTTTCTGCAGATCAGAGGGATAGTCCCCTTTTTCTGCCTGATACAGCGTAATCGCAGTGTTCAAAGTATTCAAATCCAGCTGCACCTTGGAGGTATTGGCCAGTTCAATCGACTGATTGAACTTTGGTATAGCCACCACAGCCAGGATTCCCAGAATACTCATGACAATCAGTAATTCCAATAACGTAAAGCCTTCCTGTCCGCGTTCCGCCCATTCTTCCATCAAAATCTCCTCCTTAAGAAAATGTTGTAATCGTCTCCAGCATAGGCAGCGCAATCGCCAGAACAATCACGCCGATCATAGACCCTAAGAGCAGGATCATGCCCGGTTCCAGCATAGCCTGCAGACGCTCTGACCGCATATCTGCTTCAAACCGGCAGAATTCTGCAATTTTCCCGAGCATGATATCCAGTTCACCCGTACTTTCTCCCGCCAACAAAAGTTCGGCCGTCATCGGTGGAAAGATATCGTATCGTCCCATGATTGTTGACATTGCATATCCCTTTTGCACCTCCCGCTGCAGCTTTGCAAAAATTTCCTGCAAATATAAATTTCCTGTGATATCTTTTACAATGCGCAAGGCCTCATCGAGTACGATTCCGCTTTTCCATAAGACTGCCAGCATATCCATAACTTTCATGAGCTCGATATCCATACGCAGAGGCCCCCATAAGGGCAGGCGAAGCAAGAGCTCATCCACCTGACGCCTGCAGGCCGTACGGTGATAAACCATCCGCATTGCCAAAAACAAGAGCAAAAAGAAAAGAAGCATCTCCCAGCTGTACTGCAGGCAGGCATTGCTGAGCCAAAGCAGCAGCCGGGTCGGCCAGGGGAGCATCGTATGGAGTCCTGCAAAAAGCGTCACAAAAGTTGGCAGAACAAAGTACAACACAAAGCATAATACAATGCCAGCTGCAAGCAGCAAGAATACGGGATAAGCCATAGCTGTTTTAATTTTTTCCCTGCTTTGATAGCTTTTCTCTATATATCCAGCCATACGCTGCAATACCAGCTCAAGATTTCCGCTCTTTTCTCCTGCGGCCACAAGCTGGATCATCTCCGACGAAAAAACATCCCGCCTTTCCTCCATCGCTTCTGCCAGAGGAACGCCCATTTGGATCCGGTCATACAAGCCCTGCAGCCAGCCTGCCTGCTTTGTCTGCCGGGCCAGGACCCTCAGGCTGTCTGCCAGAGACAAACCGGCATGCTGCATAAGTGCCAGCTGACGGCAAAACATCATACGCTGTTTCATCCGGTTCTCTTTTTGCGGCCATTGGATAGAGACCATCAGACGCCTGCGTTTCAGCTTTGCAACCAGCAAGCCTTGCTCTTGTATTTTTCTTGCTGCTTCCCGCAGACAGGCAGCTTCTATCGTCCCAGACTGCCGCACTCCCTCCGGACTCAATGCCTCATAGGAATATTCGGCCAAGGCTCATCTCTCCTTCCTTCAGCCATCTTCTATACGATAAGCCGATGCCGTTTCCGCACTGATTTTCCCCAAACGATAAAGCTTCTCTACCGCCTGCTCCATCGTCTGCATCCCAAGCCGCGTCCCCCCCAGCAATACCGAATTCAGCTGCGCAGGCTTGCCGCTGCGGATAAGATTGCGCACCGCAGGAGTTGCCAGAAGGACCTCGGCTGCACAAACCCTGCCCTGCTCTCTGGCCGGAAGCAGCTGCTGGGAAATTACTGCGCGCAGCACGACAGCCAGCTGTGCCCTGACCTGCAGCTGCTCTTCTGCAGAAAACATGCCTTCCAGCCGCATCGCCGTCTCGGCTGCAGATTTCGTATGCAGGCTTGACAATACCAGGATTCCCGTCTCAGCAGCCTGCATCGCAATACGCACGGTCTCGGCATCTCGCAGCTCCCCAATCAATAAAACATCCGGATCCTGCCGCAAGGCACTGCGCAGGCCGCTGGCAAAGCTGGAAAAATCCTTTCCCAATTCCCTCTGGCTGATAAATGCACAGGCCGGAGTCAAAAGATATTCCAAGGGATCTTCCAGCGTGACAATATGAATTGCCCTCTGATGGTTCAATTCATCAAGAAAAGCCGCTAACGTTGTTGTTTTCCCGGCACCTGTGCGCCCGCTGACCAGAATCAGTCCATTGCGTGTTTGCAGCAGTTCCTGCATGATCTGTGGGCAGCCAAGCTCCACAAGACGCGGCACACGGCAGGGAATACGACGCAGCGCCAGCGCGGGATGTCCACGCTGGCAGTAAGCATTCACCCGAAAACGCTGCCTCCCCAGACTCCAGGAAAAGTCGCGGCTTCCCTCTCTTTGATAGGCTGCATATGCCTCTTTGTCCAGCATCATGCCGAGTGCATCTTCCAGCATACACGCTGTCAATACCTGTGCAAAAGCTGGCTGCAGCTGTCCCTGTATGCGGAAAAATACCGGCTGATCTGCTGCAAGATGAACATCCGATGCATGAACTGCTTCTGCCTCCTCAAAGATTTGCTGATATACATCCTTCCACAAAGTCTCCATAAATAACCCTTGTCACCTCCTCCCAGGTAGTCAGGCCCTTCATTGCTTTTTCCCTGCCATCTTCCCAAAGGCTTTTCCTGCCCTTGCCGCGCAGCATTGTCTCAATGGAGCTCTGTTCACTTCCGGCTAAAACCGCCTTTCTTAGTTCATCATCGACAACCAGCAGTTCCTGAAGCGCCAGCCGGCCATGATAACCTGTGCCGCCGCAGGCTGCACAGCCCCGGCCACGATAAAGCGTTTGTCCGGCAAATCCCCGTAAAAAAACATTTCCATGCTGAAGCTCTGGACTCACAGTCCAGGCCTCCCTGCACTCCGGACAAATCCTTCGCACAAGACGCTGTGCCAAAACACCGCGCAGAGAAGCCGCCAGAAGATACGGAGCAATTCCCATATCCAGCAGGCGGAACAAGACACCGGCAGCGTTTCCCGTATGGAGAGTGGACAGAAGCAAATGACCGGTAAGTGCAGCGCGTACAGCGATCTCGGCAGTCTCTTCATCCCGGATCTCTCCTACCATGACAATATCCGGATCCTGCCTTAAAATCGAACGCAGCCCAATGGCAAAGCTCAGCCCGGTCTTTGCATTGATCTGGATCTGATTGATTCCCTGCAAATGATATTCCACTGGATCCTCGATCGTCACAATATTGCGGTTGATGGTATTCAGTTCCTGCAGAGCAGCATACAAGGCCGTAGTTTTTCCGGAATTTACCGGACCTGCCGCCAGAATCAGCCCCCCCGGACTATGGCAAAGCCTGCGAAAGATCTGCTCATTCTCCGCAGAAAAATCGAGCTGACCAATATCCAGCAGTTTATGCGAGGTATCCAGCAAGCGGAGCACTGCTTTTTCTCCCTCCAGAAGCGGCATCGTAGAAATCCTTATATCGATTGGCGGGCCGCCTGCCTGTGGTTCATAAAGAATCCGCCCATCCTGCGGCAAACGCCGCTCAATCGTATCGAGATGTGCCATGACTTTCAACCGAGCAATCAAAAACGCATGGACCTTGAATGGAAGAGGTCCATGCGTTTCTGATAAATCTCCGTCAACGCGAAATCGAATACGGACTTCTCCACCATTCGGCTCAATATGAACATCGGTTGCCCGCATCTCCATGGCCAGTTCCAGTAAAGTATTCACAAATTCAATGATTGGGACGTGCCCCATCCGCTGTGAACCGGCATAATAATTCTCCGGCTCCTGTCCCTGTATGCTCTGCAGGACCTTCCCCAGCAATAGATGAAACGCATCTTCCTTAATTCGCTGCATCTTTGTCACCTGTCTCAATGAATTTAACGTATTCGTCCGTCGTGACGTCTTGCTATATAGTTTTGTTGCTGCACAGCATTTTGCTGTACCAAAAGGTTTGTGTTCTTTCCACGAATACATTCACCTTTTATGTCCTCTACTATAACACATGTTTTTTCTGTTTTCAATAGATTTTGTATTTTTTAAACATTTCGTACCATTCACGATATTCCTATCCGTCTTTTGTTTTATTGTATTTTTCAATAAAATCTGACAAATAGTCTGCAAAAAAAGGATTTTGTTAAGCAAAAGCGAATATAAAATCCAGGAGATAAGTTCCTGATTTTCTAAAAAGTCCTGTAAACGTGAAGGGAGGAACCGCTATGGTCAGCATTCATGAAGGACAAGGGGCTACGATAGAAGCTGCCTTATCCATGGCAATGGACAAACTCGAGGCTCCACGTTTAATCATTTTTCTCATCGATGGTCCGGAACTCAGCTATGCTGCCAGCCGTATTCATAAGAATTATCCGGATATTGCCACCATGGGTATCTGCTCCCATATTTATGCACACGGCAGCGTGGATCATGCCAGAATACTCCTGCTGGCATTCGATGATGATACTCTGATCCGCAGCGGCATTATCCATGAACTCAGCAAATGCCCGGTACAATACATCCATCAGCTGGAACAGGATATTGCTGAAATCGATCCTGGAAAAAACAATACGCTTTGCCTGGAATTCTGCACCGGCGCAGAAGAAACACTTGTAACTACCCTCAATTCCGCATTGGAATATTATGATATTCCTCTTATTGGAAGTACAGTATATGGTGATATCTATAAACCAGGCTATGTTGTCGCCTGGAACGGACATCTCTATGAAGACAGCTGCATTTATGCTGTGATCCGGAACCGCCGGGGACGCATCAAAGTCTTCAATGAAAACATATATGGTCCGCGTCCGGAAGCTCCCATGCATATCGCCACCCAGGTCGACCGTCAGAAAAAAGCCCTGGTCGAACTCGACGGGCAGCCTGCAGCAGAAGTATACAGCAAGGAACTTGGCATCCCCATGGAAGATACCGTAAAAAGCGTCATGATGCATCCGCTTGGACGCATCGTCGGGAATCATCTTTTTACTTTTTCCATGCGTGAACAGCTGCCTGATGGAACACTGTACAATTTCAAACAGATCAATCGCAACGATGCGATTTGCCTGCTCGAACTCAAAGATTATAAAAAAACCTTCCTGCAGACCATAGAGCAAATCAAAAAGGATATCCCGCACATTGCCTTTATTTTCTCCATTGATTGCATCTATCGCTATACACTGTATGAATCACTCGGCTGCCTGCAAGTTTATGCCGAAAAAATGAACTCTCTCGGACCTCATGCGGGCGCTACAGGAGCTGGAGAGCAAATCAACAACCAGCACGTGAACCAGAATATGGTCTGCGCTGTTTTTGAAGATACGACGCAAGGAAGTGAGCCTCTATGCTAAAGAAGAAGAACGTCTCTGCCATACAGGAAGCCTCACCCGCCGAAAAAATCTATCCACTGAACTTCGCCTGTCAATATGTCATGCGAAAACGCGATGAACTCACCCAGTTGGAAGCGCAAAGTATACAGGATATCCTTCATATTCTGAAAATTTCCGAAGGCATTATGCAGCTTTCTGAGCAAATAAAGACAGCAGGCTCTGCCCGACGCCAGGAAGATGTTCTTCAGATTCATCATATGCATGAAAATTTATATGAAAAAATCAAAGCCCTGAGTATCCGCATGACGGAAAAAGGCTTCGTTTTTGAAAATATGACGAATATGCTGCAACAGACAGAGCCCCTCATTTCCGGACTGATTTTCCGTGACACACTCACGGTAGCCTACAATCGCTATTTCTTTATCAGCCATGCCGAGCACATGTTCAAAGCCGCGCAAAAGACAGCTGGTCTCTCTATCGGATTCATGGATATCGATAACTTCAAACAGTTCAATACAGACTATGGACATGATTTTGGCGATCAGGTCCTGCAGCAGCTGGGACAGGCAGCGAATGCCCTCATCCGTCAGCACTCAGGCACTTACCTCATCCGCATGGGCGGAGATGAGTTCATCGTTCTCAACGATGGTACACTGGATTACCTAAGTTTCAGCAGACTGCTGGAATCCCTCCGCGAGCAGGCTGCCCGGCTGATTGTCCGACAGGGCTCTGTCAGCAGTCAGATCAGTATCAGCATCGGCGCTGCCAATGCCCAAAGAGAAAACGCCGCCAACTATTGGGATCTCTATCGTCTGGCTGACGAACGCCTCTACCGGGCCAAAGATGCCGGCAAAAACATTCTGATTACCAGCGACTAAGAACGCAGGGCTTCCCTGAGTGCCTGTGTCATGGTGCCAAGATCCGCCTTCTGCCCCGTCCAGAGCTGAAAAGCCGCTGCGCCCTGTCCAGCCAGCATATGCTCTCCATTCAAGATGGTATTGCCGTTTTCCTCCGCCTGCTGCAGGAATCTTGTTTTCTCAGGGGTATAGATAATATCATAAACAAAAGCCGCTGCCGGAACATACTGCCAATCTACCGGTGGTGCAGCTTCTACCTTGGGATACATGCCCAGAGGAGTCGTATTGATCAGCAGGTCCGCATGCAAAAGGACCTGCTGAAATTTTTTGTCCGTCCAATGGAAAAGCTCCAGCCGGGCATACGGTCGAAAATACTCCACAAGTGCCTGAACTTTAGCCGGATTGCGTACACCAATGCAGATTCTTGACGTACCATGCTTGATAAGCCCCCAGATCACGGCCCGCGCAGCACCGCCCGCGCCCAAAAGAGCTGCAGTTTTCCCTTCAGGTTCAAAGCCTTTTTCCAGCAAAGCATCCATAAAGCCGATGACATCGGTATTATAGCCTTTCAAATGGCCGTCATCATTGACTACGGTATTCACTGCCCCGATGATCTGTGCATCTTCATCGATTTCATCAAGCAATGGCATAATTGCTGTTTTATGGGGAATCGTCACATTGACCCCGCGGAACGCTAACGCCCGGATTCCCTCTACTGCTGCAGGCAGCTGCTCCGGCTGCACAGGCAGTGCAACATAAGCATAGTCCAGTCCAGCCTCTGACAAGGCTGCATTCTGCAGTACCGGTGACAAGGAATGCGCAATAGGATAGCCTATCACACCCAAATTTTTTGTTTTACCTGTATACATAGCTGCGTATCCTCACTTTATCTGTTTTGTTGGTTTTGCCGTTTGCGTTCGTTCGGCCTGTTCTTCCTGCTTTTCTTTCTCCATCTGCTCTTTTTCGGTCTTTTCCTGCTCCGCCTTTTGCAGTTTTTCTTCCTGTTCCTTTTTCAGTTCGGCATCCCTGGCTTTCTGCACAACTTGTGGAGCAATCTTAAGCAGATATTCTTCCGGTATATCCTTTGCCTGTGGTGCAAGCTCATAATATTTCCGATAGTTCTGCAAGGCACCATCCTTATCCGCCTGTTCATCCTGTAAGACAGCCATCATCTTATACGTATCCGGCAGCTTCGCATCAATCTTTGCCGCCTGTTCGCAATCCTGCAAAGCAGCTGCACGGTTCCCCTGGGAACGATACGCATCCGCACGGTTCAAATAATTATAAGGACTTTTGCCATTCAAGGCAATCGCCTTATTACAGTCAGCAAATGCCCCGTCGAAATCTCCGAGCATAGCCTTGCTGCGCCCCCGGATGGAATACGTCTCTGCCAAATCATCCTGACGCGTACAGGCAAATGCCCGATCCACCTCAGCCAGTCCATAGTCAGGCAAACCGAGATCATTATACAAATCGCCATTCACCCGCATCATGCGAACGTTCTTCTTATCCGTCTGGCGGCATTTTTCACGCAGTTTCTCCTGCTCCTGCAGCCTTTCCTGTTCAGCCGCCTGCATAGCCTTGCGTGCTCCCGATATTTTCTCTCCAGCATAGGCTTCTGTCACCAGCTTTTGCAAAAGTTCCTCCACATGGCGTGAAGCCGCAAAATCCTTTAGCACAGTATATGCCCGGTCATCCGTGAGAAAAGTAAGCCTGCCTCCGGGAAGCACATGAAAGTTCCAGGCCGCCGGTACAGCATAATCATGAAAGGCCTTCGCCAGACCGCCGGCAATGAAATAGGCATTTTCCGGTGTATTATTATATTCCTCCGTCGTCCAAACTGCCGTCAAAAGTGTCTTGCCATCGATCTGAATCTCCCTGCGGTCCTTGACCGTCACATGTCCACAGCTATACTCCGTCAGCAGCTTTGCAAGCCGCAGTTCACGCTTATCCGTATCCGGATGGTCATAAGGATCATACGAGCCAAGATAGCTGGACAGGTTTTCTTCAAAATGCTGCATACGTGCCATGGCAGCTGCACTTCCACCAGGGTTGAACCCGGCACTCGTCATCAGATAAAATCCACCTTCATCCGCCTCATATTCCGTTGGCAAAGTGACGTTCTTGGCAATCGAATAATCTGCAAGAGCCGCCATAACGTTGCCGTCCATAGCCCCTGTGGTCATATTCAGAAAGGCCATGCCATAAAACTGCGCCATGGCCTTCGCATAGTTATGCGCACTATGCTGACGCAGACCATGTGTCATTTCATGAGCAAGCACAGCTGCCAGCTCGTCCTCATTGCAGCCAAGGCCGCGTACCAGGCCGCGGTTCACGCTTACATAGTCCGTTGGATAGCAGCATGCATTGAATTCCTCATTATCGTTTACACGCCAGCGAAAAGGCAGGGATCTCGCATCCAGGACATATACTCCATGCTGCGTAAGCTGCCGCATCACAGCATTGACGGTATCTGTATCCAGTACATTCCCATCAGCACCATGCGCTTTGATATCCTGCTGCAAAGTCGCAAACTGACAGCCTGCATCATTTCCCATGGTCAAAATCTCATGCAGGCAGGACGTATAAGCGGCTGCTACACCAAGTGCCTCCGCCGCAATCGCCCAGGCATCTCCTCCACCTGAAGCCATCGCCGCAGGCATGATGCAAGGCTGCGTAAAAATTGTTCCCGCCAGCAGGCTGATTGTCATACACTTCTTCAGCCAGCCTGAAGCACCTTTCTCTGCCATCTTCCCACCTTCTTTCTGACATACGTCAATATCCCCTGTTCAGCAGGCTCGCCTGAAAAAAGCTCATTGCCAGCCCTGCAAAGTCCAAAAATTCTCTGCACTCTCTGCAACTGGGAAAGTAAGCTCTTCCACATTCAAAATACGCTCAATGCGCCAGTGTTCATCCGGCTGACGTTCCAGCTCAAGCTCTAACGGAATATTTTCCAGCAGTCTGCCATAGCCTGTATCCGTACCATGCAAAATAAGCGAAACAACTGCCTTATTCCCCTGCTCATGAATGGATTTGATCTCAAAGCTTCCCTCTGTACGAAACTTTTCCATCTGTCCGGCAAGCCATACACCCGGGTTTGCTTCAAAGCTCTCAGCCTGCGTACGCGATGCAAAATAATCATTCAGCACACTATGCACAAAAGGCAGTGCAGCTGCACGATGCTCCTCTGTATAGCTCCGCATGAAGTCCGGCTCATGCCAGAAAAAATAATCCTTGGGATAACGTTCATGCAGTTCCTTCACATGCTTTGCAAGCTGTTCTGAGCCATCATCATAGCCCTGCTGAAAAAACTGCTCCACATCCAGATAATGTTCGAATTTCTTCTGATCCTTTTCAGCCATTGCCGCCTGCACCTGCTGCAAAGCATAGCGCGGCGAATGGACTGCCTGATAACAATATCCTTTCACACCAATTGCAGCAAGAAAGATAACTGCAAGCAGCACTAAGCCGCTCTTTTTCCTGTTTCTCACAAAAACTCCTCCAAACCATAAAGCATATACTTTTAACTCTACACTTTCCCGGCCGCTGCGTCAATATGAAAAAAGGCGACTGTCTTTGCGACAATCACCTTTCTGTTCAGGCATCCTGCAGGGACCTGCCTGCTATGAACTTTTTCCTTTCCGCTTTTTCCTCAGACAAAGCCTCACGCTCTGCCATATCCTGCTCACATTTGGCAAGGACAGTCGCGAAATTCCGCCACAAATGCTGACGTCCAAGCGTGCGGAAAATGCCTGCCCGATACATATGACGACGCACCTGAGGATTGGCCTCACAAAGATAGACCTCAATCCCGCGACGCTGCAGATTGCGGATGACTTCATTGAGCATCTTCAGCCCGGTAAGATCCACAAAGGGCACATTTTCGAGACGCAGAATCAAGTATTTCGGATCCTTGGAGATATGGACGAGCGAACGTTCAAAAGCATTGACTGCGCCAAAGAAAAGCGGTCCTTCTATCGTATAGACCAGCATCTGCGGATGCAGTTTCATCTCCTGCTGAATTTCCGCCTCGATTTCCCGTGGGCTCACCGTATGGATATCCACAGAAAAAACCATTTTACGCATGAACTGCAGGATAGCCAATACTACGCCGACATTCACGGCAACAACAAGATCCGTAAAGACCGTAAGCAGGAATGTAATGAGCAAAATCACCGAATCCGCCGCCGGAGCTACACGTACCAGGCGGATAAAGCCTTTGACATCACTCATATTGTAGGCTACGACAAAAAGGATTGCAGCCATCGAAGCCAGCGGAATATTCGCTGCCAATGGCGCAAGGAATACCAGGACAGCTGCCAGGACCGCACAGTGCACCAGCCCTGCCAGCGGGCTTCTGCCCCCCTGACGAATATTTGTCGCCGTACGCGCAATCGCCCCGGTAGCTGCAATGCCGCCAAAAAGAGGGCAGATCAGATTGGCAAGCCCCTGTCCAAAAAGTTCCTGATTGGAGTCATGCTGCTGTCCGGTCATTCCGTCGGCTACAACAGCCGAAAGAAGGGATTCAATCGCCCCCAGCATGGCAATCGTAAAAGCCGGACCAATGAGCGAAAACACATCAGCAAGCTCGATATCCGGCACAGAAAATACCGGCAGCCCCTGCGGTATGCCGCCAAAGGCTGTGCCAATCGTCGCCACGCCCGGAAACTGCCCCCAGGTCTGCACACATGTCGCAGCGACCATGGCCCAGAGCGGACCTGGAACCTTTTGCAGAACAGGCACACGCGGCATCAGCAGAATAAGCAGAAGGCTCAGCAGACCGATGCCCAGCGTAGGCAGATGGAATTCCGGCAAAGACAGCAGCATCTGATAGAGACGTTCATGAAACATCCCGCCGGATGCAACTGCCGGAAAGCCAAAAAAGGACTGCCACTGCCCAACCCAGATGGTTACACCAATTCCAGCCGTAAAACCGACAATGACCGGTGCCGGTATAAACCGGATGACATCGCCAAGCTTGGCAAAGGACATCAGCAGCAGGATGACCCCGGCCATAAAAGTTGCAAGCTGCAGCCCGGCCAGGCCATAGTTCAACAAAATACCACTCAATAAAACAATAAAAGCACCCGTAGGTCCTGCGATCTGTACACGTGAGCCGCCAAAAACCGAAACAAAAAATGCAGAAATAATTGCCGTATAAATTCCCTGTACCGGTGAAACCCCGCTCGCAATCGCAAATGCCATCGCGAGCGGCAAAGCCACCACGCCGACTACCAGACCGGCAACGAGATCCCGGCCAAGGCTCTCTGAACGGAAAAGTCCCGCACCATAAGCTTCTTTCAATGCAATCAATACAATCCCTCTTTCATCTGACTTTTGTCCAACGTTATGGACAGTATAAACAATAATTATACTAGTTGATAAAAGAAGCGTCAATAGCCAGTCCTATCTTTTGCTCACGCAAATTACGACAGAACGCTCTCCTAAAAGAAAAGCCTGAGCAGCCTGCAGCGGAAGCGGCGGCTCAAAAAAACAGTCTTTGCCGCAGCCTGTATTGACCACAACCTTCCAGTTCATTCCATCAGGCAGGGCAGGCAGCCAGATCTGCTGCGCTTCCCAATGTGCGTTAATGCCAAGGTAGATGAACTCATCCGACTGCTCTTCGGTCCTGCCGGCAAACATGACCCCGAGCAGCCTGCTCTCAAAAGAGGAATCGAACCGCCAGGCATCCCGGCCATGCAGGCTGATCTGCGGATAACCCTTGGGCGTACCGGAAGAAAGCTTGCGCAGAACAGGATGTGCTTTGCGAAAGGCAATCATCTTGCGGAAGAATCGAAACAGTCCCTGATTCTTTTCCAGCATCGACCAGTCAAGCCAGGAAATCTCGTTATCCTGGCAATAAGGATTATTGTTGCCATATTGTGTATTGCCAAACTCGTCCCCGGCCAACAGCATCGGGATTCCAACACTCGTAAGCAGCACGGCTGCAGCATTGCGGACCATCTTCTGCCGCAGCGCCTGAACTTCAGCCGACTCAGTTTCTCCCTCTGCGCCGCAGTTCCAGCTATGATTGGTATCACTGCCATCAGTTCCCTGCCAGCCATTTGTTTCATTATGCTTGCACTGATAAGCATACAGGTCCCACAAGGTAAAGCCGTCATGACAAGCGATAAAGTTTACAGAAGCCGAATCCCCGCGTACCCGTGGATCATAAATATCCTCTGAACCGGTAATCCTCAGTGCCGCAGCTCTCGCAAAACCAGGATCTCCTTTAAGGAAGCAGCGCAGATCATCCCGATATCTGCCATTCCATTCAGCCCAGCGGCCATACGCAGGAAACGTGCCGACCTGATAGAGCCCGCCTGCATCCCAGGCCTCCGCAATAAGGATAGCATCCTGCAGCAAAGGATCATAGGCGAGTGCCTCCAATAGCGGAGGATTATGCAGCGGCCTGCCGTCCGGATCGCGTCCCAGAATAGATGCCAAATCAAAACGAAAACCATCTACGTGATATTCCGACACCCAGTAACGCAAACAATCCAGGATCATCTGCCGGACAATCGGATGATTGCAGTTCAGCGTATTGCCGCAGCCGCTGAAATTATAATATTTTCCCTCTGCCGTCAGCAAATAATATGTCTTATTATCAATCCCTTTAAAGGAAATAACGGGACCTGTTTCGTCTCCTTCCGCTGTATGATTGAATACAACGTCCAAAAGAACACGGATGCCGCTTCGATGCAGTTCCTTTATCAGGTTTTTGAACTCATCCACCTGCATGGCATAGCGGCCGCTGGCCGCATAACCCGCTTTCGGCGCAAAAAAGCCAACGGTATTATAGCCCCAATAGTTATACCAGAGTTTCCCGCTCTCGTCCTTGCGGCTCAGATCGAATTCATCAAATTCAAAGATCGGCAAAAGCTCAATCGCAGTGATGCCAAGCTTTTTCAAATAGGGAATCTTTTCCCGCAGCCCCGCATAGGTTCCCGGATATTTCACCTGCGCAGAAGGATGCCGGGTAAAACCGCGTACATGTGCCTCATAAATGATCAGATCCTGGTGCTTCAGCTTCAATGGCTGGTCACCTTCCCAATCAAAATCGTCCAGAACGACCTTTGACCGATAAGGAAATTTTTCAGTTTTATCAACCGGCCTGCCCCAGACCTCCCGCCCGGCAATCATTTTCGCATAGGGATCCAGCAGACAGCGCCTGCCATCATAAAGCTCTCCCTGCAGCGGATTCCACGTGCCATCGATCCGAAAGCCATATTCCAGGTTCTCATAATCCAGCGCAAAAACAATCATCGCAAAAACATTCCCCACGCGATAGCTCTCCGGAAAAGGAATGACCGCGAACGGCTTTTGTGCATGATTCCAAAACAGAACGAGTTCGCAGGCTTTTGCACCAGAGGAATAAACTGAAAAGTTCACTCCGCCCGGTACAATGCTCGCACCATTGCGCAGGAAAATTCCCGGCCGGATTTTATAAGTTCCGCAGCAATCAGTAGGAAGCATGTCTATTCTCATAAAGAACGCCTCCCTGTCAACTGCCTGGCTTCAGCAATCGTCGGCACGCATTCCAATAAATTGATGAATCCCGTCATTTCAAACACCTCACGGACTTCGTCGCATACCTCAGCAAGAATCAACCGCGTGTTCCTGGATTTTGCCGCTTTGGCCAGCATAATCAGCACACGTATGCCAGCACTCGATACATAATCGCAATGCGCCATGGAAATAATCATCGTCCGATGATCAAACAAGCCAGAAAGCTTTGTCCATACCTGATCAGACACGGATACATCCAGCCTGCCAGTAAAATTGACAACCTGTACTGCATCATCAGATTCTACGGATATCTTCACATCGTCTGCCTCCAATCCGAATAAGCCAAATATTTTGTCATTTAAGGAAACAATGCGGCAAAAATAATATTCTTTGTATATATACCACACGATTTTCTTTATTTCCTGCAAATATACGAAAAGTCCTTACCGGCAAAAGGGATTTTCTTTTTTTACACGAATAGTAATGAGTGGGATAACAAACCCGTTCCACACAAAAGGAGGATTTTATGGATTTTACGAATTATCTAAAAAAATATCCGGACAAAGACGGACGCTTTGGCAAATACGGCGGAGCCTATCTTCCAGAGAAACTCATTCCGGCCTTTAAAGAAATCAATGAGGCCTATCTGACCATCTGTCACTCCTCGCAATTCATCAGCGAACTGCGTCGTATCCGTAAAGAATTCCAGGGACGTCCTACGCCGGTCTATCACTGTCAGCGGCTTTCCCGGAAAATCGGCAACTGCCAGATTTACCTGAAGCGTGAAGACCTCAATCATTCGGGCGCGCACAAGCTCAATCATTGCATGGGCGAAGGCCTTCTGGCCCAGTTCATGGGCAAGAAACGCATCATCGCCGAAACAGGTGCTGGTCAGCACGGTGTAGCCCTTGCTACAGCAGCCGCCTTTTTCGGTCTGGACTGCACCATCTATATGGGCGAGGTAGACATCGCCAAACAGGCGCCGAACGTAGCCCGCATGAAGGTTCTTGGTGCAAAGGTCGTCCCGGTAAGCACCGGCCTGAAAACCCTGAAGGAAGCCGTCGATGCTGCGTTTGAGGATTACCTCACGAACTACAAGGAAACGATCTATTGCATCGGTTCCGCACTCGGCCCTCATCCCTTCCCGATGATGGTCCGCGACTTCCAGATGGTTGTCGGCGATGAAGCCAGAGAACAGTTCCAGGAAATGACGGGATTCCTGCCCGATGTTGTCACTGCCTGCGTCGGCGGCGGCAGCAATTCCATCGGCATGTTCGATCCGTTCCTGAATGACCCGGTGGAAATCGTCGGTGTCGAGCCATTGGGCAGAGGTGCCAAGCTTGGTGACCATGCTGCCTCGATGAGCTATGGCAGTGAGGGCGTCATGCATGGCTTTGACAGCATCATGCTCAAAGATGACAAGGGCGACCCGGCTCCCGTCTATTCGATTGCCAGTGGTCTGGACTATCCGTCCGTCGGCCCGGAACACGCCTTCCTGCATGATGAGGGGCGCGTCAAATACGAAACGGCTACCGATGAAGAGGCCATCGATGCTTTCTTCAAGCTTTCACGCTATGAGGGCATCATCCCGGCTCTTGAAAGCTCTCATGCTGTTGCCTACGCAATGCGCCGTGCAAAGGAAATGGGAACCGGATCGATTCTGGTCAACCTCAGCGGCCGCGGTGACAAGGATCTTGATTATGTCATCGAAAACTACGGCTACGGTGAAAACTATAAGGATTTCTAAAAAACACCTGCTGCTTTCCTCAGGAAAGCAGCAGGTATTTTCATATCCAAAAAAGCCCGCAACCATGAAGATTGCGGGCTTTCGTATTTCCATTTTTCC
>CAZTAP010000016.1:0-23972 GCA_964611665.1 uncultured Selenomonadaceae bacterium
ATTTGCCCTGAAGCTGCAGATTCTTGGCTATAACGTTTTCGCCAACTCTGATCCGGCCATCATGCAGAAAATCACGACAAACATCAAACAGGATGAGCTCGTCTTTATCTTCTCCCTGTCCGGCAAGACAAAAGAACTGCTGAGCGCCGCGGAGAATGCCTCTTCCCTTGGTGCACATATCATCTGCTGCACCTGCGGCGATGCCGATACGCCGCTTGCCACTATTTCCCATCTTGCGATTTTCGGATACAAGCACCAGCATGTATCCATCAAGACCGTTGATGCAACCTCACGTTTCCCGCTCTATGTCATTTCCCGCATCATCATTGACTATCTCACCCTCAAAAAACAGGAAGCCGACGAAAAACAGGCCAAACGCGAAGCCGCAAAAAAACACCATTCCTTCTTCTAAAAGGGATGGTGTTTTTCATTTAACGCCTGCTTGTCGAATAGCGTTCCTTAGTCTCAAACATGCGCTGATCTGCTTCCCGAAGCAGCCCCTCCGGCGTGCGGGAAGTCTGTGGATAGATTGTGCAGCCCACGCTTACTGAGATTTCAATACAGATTTCCTCTTCGGCCTCAGGATAGATGAACATGCTGCGCAGCTGCTTTTCCACTTCATCCAGACGCTGTTTCCAGCCGCTGCCCGGCTCCTCCTCCAGAATCGCGACGAACTCATCACCGCCCAGACGGAAAAGCTCATCCTCCGGTTTCAAACAATCCAGCACACGCTGCGCGGCAGCCTGGATCAGCCAGTCACCGACCTCATGACCATGTGTATCATTGACCTGCTTGAACCCGTCCAGATCCATATAGCAGACCAGAAAATGGCCTTTTTTATCCTTGCAGCGCTCCTTCAGCTCCTCCATCAGAATATGACGATTGCTCAAATTCGTCAGTGGATCCGTCGTCGCCTGCAGCCGCATCTTTTCTCCCTGATACTGCAGCTGAAAAAACTGCCAGACCATACCAGTCAACAGCAGCGCTGCCAAAAAAGCCAGCACTGCCTCCGCAGCCAGGCCTGAACGATTCAGCCAGCCATTCTGCGGTGTTACCTCCAAAATCCAGTCCGTACCAGCTGCCTGTATCTTTGCCTGCACAGGGCTGCCTGACAAAGTCCCGCCCTCCGCAATCGTCACATCCGTTCCGAGACTGCTCAGACGATAAGCCAGTCCCTGACGCGGCAGAGCCTCCAGATTGACCTGATCAAGCACGGCAGATGCACGCAGAAGAATCGTATTCAGCCCCCATACGTTGAATACAGACTTATCCTTCTGATAAATATAGACTGCCTGGATACCCAGGAATCCGGCACTGCCATCCCGCAGCTCCACCGGGCCGTACAATACAGGCTCATCCGTATGCAGGGCAGCTTCCCTGGCAGCAGAAAATGCCTGCTGCCACCGTTCTGCATCCACAGCTCCGTCCGCCGACTGTCCCGCAATAAGACGGCCATTCTGCCAGAGCTGCAGGGAAAGCACATCCGGCTTGTCACGCAGCTCTTCAGCCGCACGTGAAAACCAGCCAAACTCCTTTGGCTCTATGCGCAGCATTGCCGTAACCATCTGCAGCTTACGCGCCTGATACTGCGCTGCATGTCCAAGCTGCTCACCATACATCTGGGTAACCGCCTGGACCTGACGCTGCTGTGCATCATATTCTATTCTTTCTGCAATAAGGAAAACCAGCAATCCCACTGCAAACGTAAAGAAAAAAACGCCTGCAAGGATTCTCATTTCCCGCTTTGACTTTCTCATGCTCCAATTACTCCTTATGCCGCTGCTTTTCCACATACATGCGATGATCCGCCATGCGCACAAGCTCCTCGCTCGTCTGGGCATCCTGCGGATAAAGCACATATCCCACACTGATGTCCATATAAAGTTTCACCTCACCGAAATGAAACGGCGCCTGCATGCGCTCGCCCAGCAGTCTGGTGCGCGCTTCCCGGGACTCGGGTGTTCCCGGGTCCTTGATAAAGGCAACGAACTCGTCACCGCCAATACGGAAAAGCATATCCGTAGAACGGATACAGCCCAGCAGACGCTTTGCTCCTGCCTGCAAAAGCAGATCTCCGACATCATGGCCATACGTATCATTGACCTCCTTGAACCGGTCAAAATCAATATAGCAGAGCAGGAACGGCTGCTTATCCTCGCAGGCCTTTTGCAATACCTCAACAAACTTCCGACGGTTATAGATTCCCGTAAGCGTATCCCGGCTTGCCAGCTGCTCAAAAGCGGATTTCTGCTGCCGCAGCTTATAAAATACCCCTCCCAGAACCGTAACAAACAAGCTGAACAGAACCGCCAGCAAAAGATTGATCAGAATATGGGCATAATCCAGCCAGTGCGTAACAGGAGCCGCCTTGAGCCGCATGGCAAGATAGCCGGTCTTATCCTGACGCTCTACGGGATGGCTGCCCACAGACTCCGGCGATGCTGCAATCTGATATTCCGTCATATCCCAGGGGTTCGTACTGTAAAGCTCATAAGCAATCGGCGCCGGGCCTGCAGCATTGACCTGAGCAAAAAAACGGCTTTCCGATACCTGCAAAACAATCATGCCCCAAAAAGAACGGTTCTGTGCTGCCCCGATATATACCGGATAAAATACCAGCACATGCCCATCCGTGCGATGCATAAAGGAAACTGTCCCCTTGGAACGGCTCCATTCCGCCGCAGCTGCCCATGCCTGATCCGCCGCAAACAATGACGTGCCATCCTGCATCCCTTCCGGAACCTCTCCGTTGCTGAACCGTGCATCCACCCGTCCTGCCGGGGCAAGAAGTATTCCCTCGATGACCTCCTGCCGGGAAAGGATATTCCGGGCAAACTCATTGAAGTTCCGCGTATCGCCATTCTGCCGCAAAAGGAGCAGCTTCAGGAGCTGGGCATTCTGCAGCATATCGTCAATCAACAGATTTCCTCTGGAAATATATGCCTCAGCCAGCGTATCCACATGCTGTCTTTCCGCAAGATAGCGCTGATTGGACAAAATCCCCACGATACACAAAGAAAACAACATACTGACGGCAAACAAGATTGCCATGAATTTTTTATTTTTTTTGACGGAATCCCTCATCCAAAAACGAAGATTCATACTACGCCTCCAAAAAAAGAAGACAGCCCGAGCACTGTCTTCTTCGGTATACCTCTATTGTAGACATTCCGACCTATATTCGCAAGTACAAGTTCCAGCTTTACTTTCACAAAGTCAGACCCTTTAGGAAAACGCCATTGTTCAGGATTTCGCGTTGCGAAATCCTGAACAATGGCGTTATAATAAGATTCATATAACCAATCTACTTTTCCGGAACCGTATGGTTCTCTATGATACCTTTTGCCATTTTCTCGAACTTTGGCCGGGGCAGCATGACGAAACGGCCGCAGCCCTTGCACTTGATGCCAAAATCCATCCCTGTACGCAAAATTTCCCAAAGATCGCTGCCGCACGGATGCTGCTTTTTCATGCGCACGACATCACCGACCTCATAATGAATCTTTTCCATGAGCTTCACCTACTTTTCCCTTTATTGTAACGAAATTCCGCAAATTTGTAAATTCCTATTTTGAGGTGTAAAACATGAAACTATCTATTTTGCAAATGAATATCCAGTTCGGAAACTTTGAAGCAAACCTTGACACCATGGAGCGCCTGCTTGCAGAGGCCATGCAGCAGCGTCCGGATGCCGTTCTGCTGCCGGAGCTCTGGGATGTCGGCTTTTATCCTCGCCCGATTGCCAGATACGCCGACCCGGATGGTACCCTGGTGCGCAAAATCCTCAGCGGCCTCGCCGCCAAATACCAGATCAATATCATCGGCGGCTCCATCGCCAACCGCATCGGGCAGCATGTATTCAATACCAGCTACGTCTTTGACCGCAGCGGCCATCTGACGTCTACCTATCATAAAACCCATCTGTTCACCCCGCATGGCGAAAAAAAAGACTTTACTGCTGGCGATACCGTCATGACCTACACGATTGACGGCATCAAATGCGCGACGCTGCTCTGCTATGACATCCGCTTCCCGGAACTCGTGCGCCGACTGGCCCTCGAAAACATTTCCGTCCTCTTCCTGCCTGCCGCCTGGCCAATCGAACGCCTCATGCATTGGCAGACACTCACACGCGCACGCGCAATCGAAAACCAGATTTTCGTAGCCGCAGCAAACGGCTCCGGTACCTTTGAAGAAACCTTCCAGCTTGCAGGCAATTCCTGTATCATCGACCCCTGGGGCGAGCTCCTTGCCCGGGCCGGAGAAGAGGAAACCATCCTGCACGCGAATCTCAAAACAGCCATCCGCAGCCAGATCCGCGAATCCATGGACATCTTCGCCGACCGCCGGCCGGAATTGTATTAAGGAAGCGCTGATGAATACGGTGGTTCAGATTGCCGCAAGCCGGGCTGCCGGATGAATCAGCATTTCCTTAACAAAGTTAACGCACAAAAGATGTACCCGGCAGGACAAAATTATGATAGTATCGCTCCGTACTCGTTACAACCGTTAGGAGTTTACGCCGAAATGCATTTGCCCTGTCATTATTCTCATACATTGCATAAGCAGCCCTGTTGCAATGAAATACAGGAAACATCCCCATCGAAGCAGCAAATGGTAAAAAAATAACTCCACTGCCCACAAATTCTTTTCCTTCCGATATATGCTGAAAAATCACACTTCTCTCATCCGGCCGGCTTACCAGTGAATAAGCTGCCAGCTTGTGCTTTTTCACTGCCAAAAAACTCATATCCCAATCCATTCCTCTGACTTCATGCACAAAAAATGCCTCTGGCCGCAAAGAATTCGCATAGTAATTGCTATGCGATTCTTTCAGATCATTCAATGCCCATTCAGGCGCATCCCGAAAAGAATACTTTTCATAACCGCGTTCCTCCAGCAGTCGGCATAAACGTGCTCCTTTTTCCTCCATAAAGTTCGTCCAATTAGTAAAATCCTTCTCTTTACTCGTACCAAAAACTACACTGGAATCCATTTCTCTGGCATTCAGATTTTGGCACAAATGATGGATTGCCGCAAAAAACGGATGATCTGCCGCAACGCTCAGATAATATAATCCTGCTTTCTGCCCGATTGCATGGTTTAATAATGACCTGGCCACGCCTTTGCCGCGCATACATTGCATTGTGTGCAAATACAATATATTATTCGAGATTGTATCATATGACAACGCAATATATCCTGCCGGTTTACCATCCGCCAGCATCATATACAATGCACCATTTTTTCCCGCAGCGCTTTTTGCGACAAGATTTGTATACGCCGTACGTTCATCACCAAACAGCCAATAATAATCACGATATGTTCCTTGTATGATTTTCGTATTCAAGGCATTCACCTTTTCTCCTTGGACAGAGCTTCACGATACAATGTGGCATCAAGCTCTACCGGACGTCCCATCGCCTGATCGAGCTTAGCTATATCAATTTCATAATCGTATAAACTTGTATAATAGTTATTCTGCGCTTCCATTAATTTATCCTGGGACCGCATAACATTATCGTTCGTATTAACGCCCTCTTCATAGAGGATATTCGCTATCTCATAACTTTCTTTAGCCTTTTCTACAGCTTCCTTACAAATTAAAATATTTTCCCGGGCCTTACACATAGAATTATAATTTGCAATTACGCCAAGGTCTACATTCTCCCAGGTTTGCTTTGCTTTTGCCTGTGCATTGAGCAAATCCATTTCTGCTTCTTTTATCTTTGCCGCATTTATTTGATTATCAAAAACAGTCCATGTTGCCTCCACACCAAATTTCCAGGAACTGCTATGATCCTGATCATAAAACTGTTCACCTTCGCCAGTTACTACCTTCTTTACCACCCCGCTGACCTGTGGACGATAATTTGCCTTTGCTTGTTTACAAGTTTCTGCAGCCATCTTTACTGCATATTCCTGTGCCAATCCTCCTGGATGATTAAGATGTGCATATTCGATGCATTGTTCCAAAGGTATCCCATCATAACTCATATAATCAACTTCATCCACCAAATTCGTCTCTGTCATCACCGGCAGACCAATAACATTATTTAAAGATGCCTTGGCATTATGATAATCACCAGTAACCGTGTTAAGTTCTTTCTTCTGATTAGCCAGCTGTACTTCTGACTCCAGTACATCGGCCTTTGCCACTACCCCGATCTCATACTGTATATTGACATTATCCAAATGTTCCATACCAGTTTTTATTGCCTGTTCTCTTACCGTAACAAGGCTTTTTGTCTGTAATGCCTTAAAATAAGCTTCTATCGTCTTATAACGCACATCCTGTTTTGTACTCTCCAATTGTAACGTAGATGCATCTACACCATACTCAGCCGACGCAATCTTACTCTTCAAACTACCGCCGGTATAAAGAGGCATGGATAAAGAAAGTGTATTCGCTACTTCGTTATCATACGCTGGCAAAGCAGGATTCGTACTATGCGCTGCACGTTTTTGGCTATAGTCATCACCGCCAATATGGTGAACCGTTGCAGCCCAGGTAAATGTTGGTCCCTGACTGCGTTTTGCTTCCTTGACGCCCCATTCAGCCTTTAACTTGCTGTCGTTTGCCTGCACAATAGACAAATTATTCTGTAAAGCCATTTCAATGCTTTTATCTAAATCAAGATTAACCGGATTTTCTGCAGCATTTACCGACTCTCCCACCAAAAGACAACTTCCTAGAACAACCACAACAAACAAATCGTATATCGCTTTCTTCATAAGGCATCCCCTTGATCATGTTTGACATTCGCTCTAAATTTAGGTTAAATTTCCATTAACTCCCGAATACGTTCCGCATATCCGCCTTTGATAAATCTACATGCCTTATCACTTTTCGCAAAAAAATCGCCCTTCTGCAAGGCATCACCACGACATGTATGGCATTGATAACGATATTCACATTGCGCACATTCCTTATTATTCGCAAATAAATCTGCATAGGTTTTATTTATGTACGTCTCACAGGGAGACTCATCCAACGCCTTTGCGATACTCCAATCTGCGGACAAAATATTCGGCGCCATATCCTCCATGATGGAGCCACTCATAGGAATACAGGGAAGCAGCCTGCCATCTGGCAATAAATTAGGATACAACCGGCTAACCTCACATAAGACTTTCTTTTCCTGTTCTTTTGTCCCACATCCTCCAAGAAACGGAATATGGCCTTTATCCTCCGGACTGCCGGAATATATCCCCGCCAGTTCCATGGCGATTGGTCTGCCATCACGCTTATAAACCTTTAACAATTTTAGGAATTCATCCATCATGCGCTTATGATTTAATTCCGTATGCTTTTGCTTTTGCCAATTTCCAGAATTCACCACAGTAGCAACTGTCCAGGAAGAAACTCCTAATTCTTTAATCAGCTCATACGTTGGCAGTAAAGATTCCAGATTTCCCGCATGCAGCACTGTCGTAAGACGAACCGGATACCCCCAACGCCGTAATCGCTTGATGGCTTCAATGACTGAACGTTCCGTTCCCGGAATGCCCCGCATCCAGTCATGACAATTAACTCCATCAAAACTTAAAATAAAAATCTGAGGACGTCTTCCTATTTTTTCCAATCTATCCAGAAACTCATCCGTAATCAAGACACCATTTGTTAATATCTCCATTAAATTAATATGATTCGCCTTCAGCAAATCCATCAGTCGCCAGAAGTCCTTCCGCACCAACGGTTCTCCTCCGGTAAAAGCTACCATATAGACCCCGGCTTCAAGCATTTGCCGTACTGCTTCCTCACATTGGGCAAAGCTCAATTCCCCATATTTTCCATCATCCGCATGGATGTAGCAATGTTTGCAGCGAAGATTGCATTTACCCGTAATTGACCATGTCAAAAGCTGAATGAATCGATTATCCTTATATTCATATTTTTGATAATCTGCCAGGCCAGTCTCTCGATTGCATTCCTGAAAAACCCCTGCAGCAAGCATCTTTTCCGCAGCCCGGCGCAATGCTGACGGCAGCAGCGGCATATCAATCGATACCCCTGGTGCAGTCACAAGTTCAATGGCTTCCAGCTGTTTTGCTGTAAGCGGCACTGCTTTTTTGATATCCAGACCATCACAATTCCAATCATAAAGCGCAATCGGACGATCTTTCCAGCCTCGCAGCATGTATTGTGGACTCAGCGTCACATACCTCATGCTCAATTCAGCTCCTTTTTATCCAGTATCCATGATATCCGCACGCTATTTCAAGTTCTGGCAATCCTGCGTTATCCATCGTATTCCCCCATGTCAGAATGATTTTTCTATTTATACAATAGTCATTCTAACACAGGGGATTCAGTTCTATTCGGCCAATCGTACAAAAATCATCCCGATCCGCCTCTGCTCAGCAAGAAATCCTATTTCTTATTATTTACCAAACCTGCCCCAGCTCCATCACAATGCATCTCAGTATGCTTACCAGTATCCCCGCCGCCAGCTACATCGCCAAGGGATTCATCACCAAGATCCAGTTCTCCGGATGCCAGATATCCTTTGACCTCTTCCAGCGTAAAATCAAAACCAGCTTCTTTTGCCAGTTTGCCGATTTCCAATAATTGGGCATCTGTCGCTTCCGTTACCTCTGTGCCGTCAAGGATTTTATTGACCTTAGCCAGAAGCTTCTCATCATCGGATACCTTTGCATAGAATTCTGCCATTTTACTCATTTTTACTTCCTCCTCTTATAAAACAATTCTTCTCATTCGTGTTTGGCCGGAGAGATTAGCCCATCACCACATTTGCACTTGACCTCACCTAAACATATCTCTCCTATGATGAACCCTGGTGTATTCATTCCTCCCCCCTTTTCGGATCACCAAGGAATCCATTCGCAAATCCCAGTTTTCCTGAAACCAGATATTCTTTGACTTCTTCCATTATATCACCTTCTTGTTTTGATCAATATACAAATCATAATGTCCTTGCTCAGGATTTCACAAAACGAAAGCATCCATATAACCAATCACCTTCCTTATTCACCTTCTTCCGGTCTTTCCAGGACAATTGCCTGATAATTTCCTTGTCCGTCCACTCCTGTAACTAAAATTTTTCGTACGGAATCCTTTGCCTTCAATATAGCCGCACCACACGCAGCATTGACCAGATACCCTGCACCGAGTGTCTCCCCGAAAATAGCTTTGGCATGTATCCTCACGATATCCCCAAACGCATCGCCGATAGCCTTACCTTCCATCTCATCAAAATAGCTGCCATCAGCAGCATCGATTACTACATCCGGCCTAAGCACAAAGTCAATAGATGATAAAACCTCTTTTAGCACAGGTATTGTTTCTGCCTCCTTCAAGCGGTTGATAAAGGGACTGCATGGCAATGAAGCTGACGCAAAAGCCGTAATCTTTGCATAGCTATGATCCGACTTTATCTTTGTCACGCCTAAGACTACCGCTGCTTCCGCCAGAGTACTGTCCACTAAAACGTCCGATGCTGCCCGTAAACTATCTTCCAATGCATCCGTTTTCTCCTCTGCTGCTCCACAGAGAATATAGTCTGCTTTATTCGTGTTTAAAAGCAATGACGCATATTCCAGAGGATCACCGCCAAGCATCATCGTACTCACCCCCTGATAGCCCAACGCAATACAAACCTGCCCTACACAGGAGTTAGGAACCGTATAGGAAAAACCACTCGGACTGCATATTGCCGGCTTTGCCTGAACTACAGAATCAGCAAATTCAACATTGCTTTCTACCGGACCATACGTTGTCGTAAAAAGAGTTCCTACTCTCGTCTTATCTTTGATTGCTCGGATTCCCATATCCTCCGCCGCTTGCGCAGACGCCGCCACAGTCATTTTTGCATAGCGCGAAGCCCGCCTTACTTTAGCACCAGGAACATTCAATAAAAATTCTCTCTTATCCATAAATTCTTTAATATCCGATTGCCGCAGGACAGCCTTCATAAATTCATCCGCATTGACAGCAGCCTGACTTACTATGCCAATCCCATTGATATATATTGGCTTCATGCTGTCCCATCCCCCTCATAACGTTTCACTACAATAGCCGCACTATTGCCGCCAAAAGCAAAGCTGTTCGATAACGCATAATTTATCCAAAGGCTGCTTGTGTTGGACATCATCCGGATTTGCTTATTTTGAACGATGCTCTTCTGCAAATTTGGCATAGGGATATATTTTTCTTCCTTTATGGAAAGCAAGATACTCGCTAACTCTATTGCCCCGGAGGCTCCCATACAATGCCCCAGCAAAGCCTTCGTTGAGGATACCGAAACCGTATGATCCGTATTTTCGAGCAGCCTTTCAATGGCCTTCAATTCCATATCATCATTAATCAGCGTCCCTGTACCATGCGCATTGATATAATCAATGTCACTGGCTGTTATTCCAGCATCAGCAAGAGCTTCCTGCATCGTATGATATGCTCCATTGCCATGGGGCTCCGGACTTGTGATATGATAAGCATCATTGCCAATAGCATATCCTGCGATTTCGCCAATGATTTTTGCACCCCGTGCCTTGGCGTGTTCCAAAGTCTCAAAAAGAAACATCGCCCCACATTCGCCAATCGTAATACCATCCCTTGTCTGATCAAATGGATTGCAAACACTGCTGCTCATATTTTTTAGCGCATTAAAACCATAAGCCGTAACCAAAGAAAGGGAATCCACTCCGCCTGCTACCGCGCTCTCGCAAAGTCCGCTGCGAAGATAATCAAATGCCATTCCTATCGCTGTCGTACCAGATGCACAAGATGCTGAAATCACATTGACATTCCCACGTACACCAGTAAGTTCCTTTGCATAATCCGTATATTCATTTATACGAGCAATTTCATCATCAGCGGGCTGTTCTTTGCATTTTGCCAAACTATGCCGATAAAAATAATCTGAACTAAAAATCAACGTACCAAAAAACATCCGGCAATTCCTTCCCCAGCGATTAATCATTGAAGAAGTTACACCCGCACTATCCATCATTTCCTTTGTAGATTTTTCTAACAACTCAGTGAAACGATTTCCCGCCTGAAGCGCAGAGACCTCACCAAAACAATCGGTTGACAGCCCCGTTGTATCAAACGCATGGCAAGTCCTTATCCCACTTTTCCCTTCAAATAATGCTTTGGCAAATTCTTTGCTGTTTCCTGCATTTGCGCAGACAATTCCCATTCCCGTTATAACTACCCGTTGTTTTCTCATAGGTCAGTCTTCTCCTGGATATATTCTGCAATCGATTTGACGGTACGCAGCTTCCGGACGTCTTCGCCTTCAATCTCTGGCAAATTCCACTCCTTTTCTATCATGATCAGCATTTCCAACGAATCAATAGAATCCAGATCAAGCCCCACTCCGCCATTATTATCATTAACAAAAATTGGATCATTTTCTGTAAAATTTGGAAAATCTTCTTTTTTTAAATCCATTGTTTTAAACAATTCATCAAAAACTTTTGCTTCCAGTTCTGTCATTTGAACCAGCTCCTATCCTCTGCGGTTGTTTATTTTGCCTTAGCATAGACATTCAGGCCAACTGTCGTTTGGCTAATACTGCAAATAAACCATTCTTTTCCATCAAACTATCATAATTGCCCGACTCAGCAATCTGGCCTTGATCAAATACAATGATCCGATCACAATGGCGAATGGTAGAAAGCCGATGAGCTACAACAATACGAGTAGCCTTCATCTTTTTCAGGCTGTCTGTAACGATCGACTGCGTGCGATTATCAAGTGCACTGGTTGCCTCATCAAAAATAACGATTGCCGGCTTGGCTGCCAAGGCCCTGGCGATCAGGATCCGCTGACGCTGTCCGCCAGATATGTTATTGCTTCCTTCACTAATAATCGTCTGCATACCCATTGGCATTTTACGAATGTCATCAGCAATCCCCGCTGCCTCCGCAGCTGCCCACGCATCATCCTGCGAAATGGCCATTGTGCCAACAATATTGCTGAAAATATCTCCACTCATCAGCTGCCCATTCTGCAGCACTACGCCCATCTGAGACCGCACAGAAGAAAGATTCAAATCTTCTAAATCTTGTCCATCATAATAGACGCCGCCCTGTTTTGGCGTTTCAAACCCTAACATCAAGCGCAGAAAAGTACTTTTTCCACATCCAGAAGCCCCTACAATCGCCACATATTCACCTGCTTTGATTTTGAGGTTGATTCCCTTCAGTATTTCCGGTCCATCTGCTTCATACGCAAAACGAAGGTGACTGATTTCAATATTTCCCTCAAGGGCACTGGCATCCGCCTTGTCATCCGAAACTTCCGGCAGTTCTTTCAGGATTGGCTGTATATTTTCCCATTGCGGCTTAAGCGTCAAAAAATTGCTGATAACAGGAATTGCTGCATTCAACGTGGTATTGAACCCGGTAAATGCTGTTTGAAACGCCATGAACTCAGCATAACCAATGACTTCCTTGCTTACCTCTTTGCCAGCCTCTAAGGCAGTTTTCATATCATTCGCTATGATCACATAAATAATTAAAGAAAAAATCAACGGCTGAACGGCAAAAATAATATTGGCATAATTGCTCTGCCAGCGCTTTTTCATATTCCATTTCCATTCTACGCTGAACATCCGCCCCCAGAGATTGTACGCCTGCTCCTCAGCCCCCTGCATACGAAATTTTGACAAACCAGCAAAAATCTGCTGCACGAGACTTGCTGTTTTATTTCGTGCAGTTATCATTTCTCGTTGAAGATATACGGTACGACGATAGATCAGTGCCATGACAACACAATAAACCAGCCAAAGAAGCATGGATATCAAAGCCAGTTTCACACTATACCAGCACATTAAAAGCAAACTCCAAAAAGAAAACACTGCATCAAAGAGAATATTTAAGGACTGGCTTCCCAATACACTCTTGACCGCATTCATCCCGACAATGCGCTGTGCAAGTTCACCCGACTCATACCGCCGAAAAAATTTTACCGGAAGCTCAAGCAATCGGCTGAACAATGCCGCTTCAACGCCCATTTCTATTCGCGAACGCAAGCGCATCGCTGCAACAGATCGCACAATACTTACAAGCGCTGTCGTAAAACTGGCAACGACCCCAACCTGTGTTACGGTTGTCAGGCTTTGCGCATCCATTATCGGTACAATATCCTGAAAGACTGTTTCTGTAATGCTTGGCAAAATCGTTGCCACGATTCCTGCAATCAGGCTGGCCAGAAGAAGTGCACTAAAATCATTTTTCCAGCAATGATGATAAATAAATTTTATCACATGCTTTGCCTGAATTACTTTCTTCGGCAATCCGGCATAACAAATAAACGCCGACCGGCTCAGCTCAGCATTGACCTCCGCATTAACATATCGTCCATCCGGATTTTTGTAAGTGATTATCCGATAACTGTGCGGACTGTCCGGAATCAGCGCAGCCAATTCTTTGGCGGATCCATAATAGCCAAGAAATACACCACAATCCTGCTTATACCATTCCGGAGTCAACGTTACAAGGCGCAAGCGGATATTCGCCTTCTGTGATAGCCGGCGAATAAGCCCCAATTGATCGATCCGTTCAGCCAGATCTGATGCTAATTCCATATTGGGCTCATCCATCGACATCGCCTTAGCAATGCGGCGGAGTATCATGGATGCCTCTTCCTGTTTACCATTGCCAGTAATATCTGCAGCATAAACAACAGGCTCTTCATCCATCAGATAACTAATCGTTTCATCAATCAATTGATTATGATTTTTCTGGAACAGCCGCAGACGCTCACTCATTTTATTGTCTTGCGCCTGAAAATGTTCACTGAGCATCACCATAAAGAAACGTTCATTCGCGCGAAAAATATTGATAATCTCATCCCGTGCGAATCCATTGCTAAACAACCCATTATTCCGCCAGATCTGCAAGACCTGGCTGTCTCCATCTGCCAATGCCTTCAGCCAGGGCAGCCCGGTTAAATCAGCAAACCACGCATTCATTGCCTTAACATGCGCATCCAGCATAAGCTCGCCCATCGGCCTGCTCACTAATTCACTATCATCAATAGCCTGTAGTTCAAATTCAATATTGCTATCCATAACGGAATTTGGATAGATAATCTCATTTTCCTCCCGTGCAAGCAAATATTCCTTACGATAGTTCGCCTTATCCGTATTTACAGCATAAACCTCAATAATGCCTTTCATCATCTGATAAAAATTGCTTTTATCCTTCAGGCGAAGGCGTTCACCTGCTAATAGGATCATTGCCTTACCCCCTGTTCTGATCTTCGATCAACTGACGATATGGGCCATCATTTTTCATCATTTCCTTATGGGTACCATGCTCCACTACTTTCCCATCATCCATAACAACAATCTCATCACAATCGCGAATCGTCGACAAACGATGAGCTATCATCAGGCAGGTGCAGCCACGATGACGGATATTATCCAGCACTTTTTTTTCAGTTACCGGATCCAGTGCACTCGTCGCTTCATCCAGAATAAGAATGCTCGGGTTTCTTGCTAACGCTCGGGCTAATTCCATGCGCTGCCTCTGTCCTCCCGAAAAATTCACACCGCCCTCTGCAACGAGAGCATTATAACCACCATCAAGTTTTAGAATATCATCATGAATACACGCATCCTTTGCAGCTCTTACCACATCAGCATGAGCAATCGACGTCTCAAACAAGGTGATATTATTTTGTACCGTACCACTGATTTGAAAAACATCCTGATCCACACTCGACAACGAATTTACAATAACGACACGCGGAATATTTCGACGAGAAATACCATTGAACATTACACTGCCTGACCATTCTTCATAAAGCCCGGTAACCACCTTCGCCATCGTAGACTTTCCACTGCCAGAGCCGCCAACTAAAGCGACCCAGTTTCCTGGCTCCAAATGCAGATTGAAATGCTCAATCAGCGGCGGTTCCAACGGACTATACCCAAAGCTGATATCTTTAAGCTCAAGTTCACCCGATAAACGAGTCCCATAAAACTCCGCGGAATCTTCCCGCGTTGGATAATTCAGCTCATCGATTGGATACCTTCTGACATCATCCAGCCGCCTCATCTGCATCTCAGTTGACTGCAAAGTGCCTCCCAGGCCAACCAGTTTATTTACCGGTGTCTGAAAGCTATTCATCAACCCCTGAAAAGCCATGAAAACACCGATCGTCATGATACCTTCCATAACAGACAGACTGCCGAAAGTAAGAATAAGCGCAGCATTTATCCCCATTAAAAGCATTGGAATAATTGTCGCTGCAATTGACCAAAGTTCTACTTCCTGTGCTCCAGTCATTACTTTTGTATGAAAACCAGACCATTTAGCAAAAAAATCATTTTCCGTACCATTCGCCTTCATCGACTCAATCATGGTCAGCCCATTGACAATCGTACCATATTCCTTGCCCGAGTCCTGCTGTATACGCATATTGAGATCGGTTATCCTGCGCCGAAGAGCAAAAAACACAGCGACATCCATCGCAATGAACATCAACCCAATCAATGTCAGTTGAATACTATACTGCAGCAGCAGTATAAGATAAAAAACTGCTACCAGAAAATCCAAAACTGCTGTCGCTGCCTGGTTCGACAGTACCTCTGCTACTGACTCATTAAACGCAATACGCGAAGCAATTTCTCCACTATAGCGTTGATGGAAAAACTCCATCGGCAGACGCAGCGTATGCCAAAAAAAGCTGGAGGAATCAACAATCGTCAATTTTTTTTGCCATCGTGTCAAGAGTACAGAACGCATCGTCGTCAGAACACCGAATAAGAGAATCCCTACGAGCATGGCAAGTGCTAATTTTGGCATCCAATCCTTATGCTTCAAGGTCATAATTTCATCAAGAAATATCTGACTGAATACCGGTGCTGCTAAGCCTGGTACGATAAGAAAAAGCCCAATCAAAGCAGCGAATATCATAGCCCATTTGTCTTTTAACAGCTTTGCTGTGATTACCCTGCCAATATTATATGACGAACCCTCTTTTTTGAATTCTTTTCCTGGACGAATCTCCAATGCTACGCCGGTAAAAGACGTACGGAAATCTTCCCAGGGGACCTTACGATGCCCATGTGCTGGATCATTAAGATATGCAATATTGTTTTTGATCCCTTCCAATACCAAAAAATGATTGAATTCCCAATGCAAGATTACTGGATATTCCTTTTTTTTCAATCGATCTGCCGTGCAGCGAAAACCGCGAGCATTGCAGCCGCGTTTTCTTGCCGCGCGCAAAACACAGTTTGCTTTACTGCCATCCCGATTGACCCCACACTCCTGACGCAATTTTTCCAATGGCACCCATTGCCCATAATGAGCCAGGATCATGGCCAGCGAAGCTGCACCGCACTCAGTCGCTTCCATCTGTAAAATCACAGGCACAGAAACAATATTCCCTTTTGATGCAAACATTCGCTTTACCCTATCCAGCATACTCATCACCTATTTCTCAACCATTGGGAAATTTTATAAAACACGCGCTCTATTGGTGGTTTACGTTCAATTACGATAGAACCAGTACAATAGCTTCCGGATACCACCGGCTTGTGTCTGCCTACCATGGATGTCCAAAGATACCCCGACTCTGAATCATGATCCTCCAGTAATTCAAACTTAACCTCCATCAAGGAGCTCTTTTCCTTATCAAAAAACCAATTCGCCAACTGAGGATTCCCAAGATTATTCTGTGCCTGCTGACTGGTAACAGGATATTGCGAAACCTGTCTCACCACACCGAGCAGACTGCCGGTTTCGGTAACATCGACACCATTTGGAATAACCTGCACCATCATTCCCGGCT
Source organism: uncultured Selenomonadaceae bacterium (assembly GCA_964611665.1). Classification (GTDB taxonomy): domain Bacteria; phylum Bacillota; class Negativicutes; order Selenomonadales; family Selenomonadaceae; genus CAZTAP01. Next base: position 16,775 of record CAZTAP010000016.1, read on the forward strand.
CGACCCGCTTCCCCATTTCAACCGGGATATACAACATCCCCACTAAATCATTTCTTTCCTGAGTACGGCGCACCGTACAAATAATTGCACCCGGAGATACCGCCTGGCCAGGACGCGCAATAATTTCATCAACTACACCCGTAACCGAACTCGTAATATATTCATTATATACATTTTCAATATTGCTTATATCATATTCCTGAACTTTACTTTTCATATCCTGTTCATTGGAAGATAAATCCAGTCCTTTACGTGATACATTAATTTTCGGTCGGTTAGGCGATTCGATTCTGGCGACAGGCATATATAGATCTACCTTCATCCCTTTACTGACCAGGATCGACTCTACTCTGCCCGTAATATTCGTGACATAGACATTGGAAACACCCGCTGAATCCATAAGCAATCCCATTCCATCGACTTTTACAGTAAATGCTCCAAAAATCGACCACAGCAAAATACCGATGATACTTACCCCAACAGCCAAAATCAAAATCCATCCAACAGGCGTTGTTATGGAAAATATTGTATCGAGACGTTCCGGAGTACGAAGTTTATCAAGGGCCTCCTGACTAAAAAGAGCACTCTTATCCTTCATCAGTACCACTCTCCATCTTTACATCTACCTGCATGCCTTCTTCAAGGCCTTCCTGTCCGGATGTTACAACCAATTCTCCCTCTTGTACACCGGATACTACCTCATAATATTTATAATCAGTTCTGCCGACCAATATCCTTCGTTTTTGAAGAACATTATTTTCATTAACAATAAAAACAAATCCATCTGTCTCACTATCCATTGTAGAAAGATCCTCGGAAAAAGCTTCTTGTGGAATCGTCAGTCCGGTAAAAGGCTTCTCTGCAACAAAAGAAATCATCGCATAATTTCTTGCTTCCAGAATTCCCGCCGAATTATCAATTTTAAAATTCAATGTGCGAATCAACGAGTTTTCCTGGCCTTTGCCCGGTTCAGCTGCAGTCACGGTAGCCGTAAACCGTTCACTTATCCCCTGATTATTTTCAGCATAATCCGTACCATAGATTTTGGGCAAAAATTCTTTTAATACAGACATCTGTAATATATCTCCCACATCCAGTTGTGTAAAAAACGCATTTGACGTACTAATAGAAAAATTCAACGTAGAAAAATTGCCTACCGTTGCGAGTACCGTTCCACTAGTCACATGTGCGCCATTCTGCCGATAGGCCATCAATATTACCCCGTCAGCCGGTGACGTAATAACCTGCCTTTCCTCCTGCACCATCAGCTGTTCAAGCTGTGCTTCTGATTCTGACAGGCTTGCCTGGGCTGCCTTATAAGCCGCTTCAGCCTCTTCCAGTTTTTCCTGTGAAGCCGCATTTCTGTTACGCAGCCTGATATATCGGTTATAGCTGTTTTGGGCCTTGGTCAACGCACTATCCGCCTTAGCAACATTGCTTTCGGCTGCTCTGCGTTTTGCCGGAAGCTGCTCATCAACAATCTCAAACAAAGGCTGTCCATTTGTCACACGATCATTTTTTTTCACCAAGACCTGCTTGATGCGGCCATCATTAAGCGCCATCGCATCAACCATATCTTCTCCTTCCAAACGAATGTGAGGCTCTCCATCTTCTGGATAAAATACTCGTACTGCAGCTTTTTCTACGCGAAGAGGCACTTTCTTATTGGCAAGCCGTTCAGATATTTTATTTTCTCCACTCGTATTTAAATAAATTCCATAAGCAATAAGCCCGCCAACCATCGCCAAAATAACCACCACTGCAATAAAAATTTTTTTCCTCATAAGATGTCTCCGTTCTATTATGACTATTCTGTTTATTTTTCGCCTGTTTCCTCTTGCCCCCATTTTGTCTGGACAGGAGACTGCTTTCTTATACATTACCAAATTCGACAAGAAAAACCAGATTTCCTGCTTATTCTCCTCAAAACAAGAAAGCCACAAAATTACAAGTCCTGCCTCTTCCCTCTCATCAACGAGGCACCTACGCCGAAAAGGCAGACGAAAGCGAGAATGAAAAAGATGCCCTGAACGGCCTCCAGCAGACTGTCCAGATAGCCCGCAGAAACATGCGGCACCGTATAGACAGCAAGCAGCATCGTGACCACGGACATACTGATGCTCTGCCCGCCGATGCGCATGACCGACAGGACCGATGAAGCTACACCATAGAACCTTGGCTCAACGGCCCCCATGATCGCATTGCTGTTCGGTGAAGAGAAAAACGCAAAGCCGATGCCCACGAGCACGAAATTCGCCGCGACCAGCAGCATCGGGGTATCCGCACGCAAAAAGGAAAACCAGAAAATGCCCAGCGTCGTAAGTGTCATGCCAAAAGATGCCACGAGCCGCGGCTCATGACGATCCGAAAGCGCACCGGCACGCGGCGACAGCAGCGCCATCATCAAAGGCTGCAGCAGCATGAAGAGCCCGGCCGTCGATGCATCGAAGCCGCGAATCAGCTGCAGATAAAGCGAGAGCAAAAAACTGATGGCAAAGGTTGCACTATAGTTCAGCAGCGCAGCCAGGTTCGACATGGCAAAAATCGTACTCTGGAACAGTGAAATATCAATGAGCGGTGCGGATGCATGTTTCTGCTCCCAGATGAACAGCAGCAGCAGAGCCACACCCGCAAGAAATACATAGCGTGTCCAGACCTGCAGGGAAAGCGAAGAAAGCCCGTATAAAGTCATCATGCTCGCCATGCAGTACAGAATAGCCCCTTTATAATCCATGCCGCCCGTACGATCCCCATACCACTCGCCCTTCACGCGTGCTGCCATGAACGCGCTCAGGAAATTCACCAATGCGGACAGGAAAAAAATCAGCCGCCAGCCGAGATACTGCGTAATGAGCCCGCCCAGCACAGGCCCAAGCGACAGGCCGATATACGTGGCAGCTGCCGAGCAGCCAATGACGCGCCCGCGCATGGACGGCGCGTGCGAGGCTACCAGCATTGCCATCCCCGTACTGAAGATCGTAGCCAGAGCAAGCCCCTGCAGGAGCCGGCAGAACACCAGCGCCCCCGCAGAGCCGGCAAGGCCGCCCGCCAGGGTGGTCAATGCCACAATCGTCGTTCCGATGGTATACAGACGCCGGCGCCCCACAATATCCGCCAGGCGCCCAAAAGGGATCAGCAGGGCGACCGAGCCCAGCAGATAGGCAGTGACTACCCAGCTCAGTTCCTGTGCCGCCGCCCCAAATTCCTGCGCCATCGTAGGAATGGCAATATTGATTGAGCTTCCCATAAACGGCCCCATGAATGAAGTGATGAGTACCGCAATAAAGATCTTCCGCTCTGGTGTCATATATATGTTCATCTCCTAAAAAAGCCTTCTCCAAAGAGAAGGCTTTTTCTTATTCTTGTTTATCCTTGATTAGACGTTGAAACGGAAATACGTGACATCGCCGTCCTGCATGATATAGTCTTTGCCCTCCAGGCGCACCTGACCCTTTTCGCGTGCTGCAGCTGTGCTGCCGGCAGCAACGAGGTCATCATAGTTCACGATTTCCGCACGGATGAAGCCGCGCTCGATATCGGAATGGATCTTGCCGGCAGCCTTCGGTGCTGTCGTGCCGCGGACGATTGTCCAGGCGCGGCACTCATCCGGGCCAGCCGTCATGAACGTTAAAAGCCCAAGGAGCTCAAATGCAGCCTTGATGAGTTTATCCAGACCGGATTCATCGAGACCAAGCTCTTCCAGGAACATCTTCGCATCGTCACCATCAAGCTCTGCAATCTCTGACTCTACCTTAGCCGAGATCGTCACGACCTCTGAGCCTTCTGCCTTTGCATACTCCCTGACCTTCTGTACGAAAGCATTTTCCCTGTCCGCCGTCGCGACCTCATCCTCTGCGACATTGGCTACATAAAGCATAGGCTTCAGCGTCAAAAGATTCATTTCCCGGATAAGCTCCAGCTCATCTTCCGTAAGCTCCATGCTGCGTGCCGGCTTTGCCTCTTCGAGCACAGCCTTGATACGGCGCAAAAGTTCATCCTCGACGCGTGCCTCTTTGCTGCCGCTCTTGGCAATCTTCGCAAGCTTCATGATGCGCTTCTCGATGACATCAAGATCTGCAAGGCAGAGCTCGGTCATGATGATGCCAATATCACGGATTGGGTCGATGCTGCCCTCAACATGCGTGATATTGGAGTCTTCAAAGCAGCGCACAACATGAGCAATCGCATCAACCTGACGGATATGCTCAAGGAATTTATTGCCAAGGCCCTCACCTTTGGACGCTCCCTCGACAAGGCCCGCAATGTCCACGAAACGCACCGAAGCCGGTGTCGTTTTCTTAGAGCTGTACATTTCATGCAGTACATTCAGCCGTGCATCCGGTACATCGACAACGCCGACATTTGGCTCAATCGTGCAGAACGGATAGTTCGCGGCTTCAGCCCCGGCCTTTGTGATTGCATTGAACAATGTACTCTTGCCGACATTCGGCAGACCTACGATACCTACATCTAAATTACTCAATTCTATTCCACCTTATCTTTATCAACAGTTTCTACTCTATTGTAGTAGAAAGGACCGGTTTTTGCAAGCTGATGGAACACAAAAAGGCCCCTGCCGAAGCAGGGACCCCATATGTCCTCTAAATCAGAAGAAGAACTCTACCTGACCGAACAGCTTGGAAGCATTCGTATCGCCTGTATCAACGAGATCCTTGCCCGTGAAGTATTTCACCGTGCCGAGGATATTCTGTGCGAAAGCATACTGTGCACCAAGTTCCCAGCCCTTCTGGCCGTTCTTGATTGCATCATAAGTCGGACTGATCGTAGCTGTATTGCCAAGGTAGCGATACGCTACGAAAGCACCGAAGGAGCCTTTATTGACTGCCTTTGCGCCTTTATAATCGAGTTCGATATTATAGGCCTTGTTGAACTTACCATCAAGATTGCCCTGCGTATTTTTCGCATAAGCAAGCTGCATGCCGACACTGCTGTTGAACTTATAGCCCGCGCCAATTTCCCAGATATTTGCAGATTCTGCACCATAAGCCGTATTCATCGTCTGGCCGTTCTGCTCATAAAGCTTCGCATTGTTCCAGTCTTTCAGGCCAAGATGATGATAGCCTGCTGCAAGGTTCCATTTGCCGGTCGGATAAGCAAACGTGATTGCCTGATAGTTTGCTGTGCCAGAAGAAGCAGCATAATCAAACGGAGCATAGTTTCCTGCACTCTTGAACGTATTTTCTGTATCAAGATTATAACGGCCAGCCGTGATTGTCGTTTTGAAAGACTTCCCAAAGACAACCTGTGCACCGGAAACGCGCTCATCCATAATAAGACCCTGATTCGTGAAGTTCGGGAACTTACCAAGATTTACCGTAAGATTGTCATATTTGCCCTGTACCCAGGCACGGTCTACCGTCGCACCCGTGTTGTTGGCACTTGTATTCATATCTGTGTTGTAATCGATCCGGGCCTTTGCAGCCCAGTGCTCATTAATTGTAGCCGTCGGCTCGAGACGAAGCAGCATCTTCTGTGCATTGTTGCGGTTGTCATCATGACGATAGCTTTCATAACGATAACGAGCTTCACCGGTGAACTTTACATTATCCGTTTTCTTTTCAAGGCTCGATACGCGGACACCGAGATTGTTGAGTTCATCCGAAAACTCAGCAGCGAGCTTGTCGATCATCGCTTTGTCAGCAGCATTAGCCTGATCTTCTCTGGCCATTGCTTTTGCTACCATCTGTGCCATCTCATAACGAGTGATGCTGCTCTGGCCCTGGAACGTGCTGTCGCCGTAGCCCTCGATTACACCGTCTTTAGCGAGCTGGGATACAGCATCATATGCCCAATGGTCTGCCGGTACATCGCTGAACGGATTAGCCGCAGCGAAAGTCGTGCTTGCTGCACCAATGACCAGTGCAGTGGTAAGAGCGGATACGAGTGTCTTTTTCATAAGAAATTCCTCCTAAGATTTATTGGGCTTTTCCATCCAGCAGGCTTCCTCATGAGTGTCCATGTTTCCTCAGTCTCCCTCTGCTGTCGGTCAGGCTCACTTTTAGGATAACACAATTTTCTGGCACCAACAAGTGATTTTATTAAAAAGACATGAAGAGATTTTTAAGGTATTTTTAAGATTTTCTTCCGATCCATAAAAAAAAGACCCCCACCGAAGTGGAGGTCCCTGATTTCCTGATCATAATCAGAAGAAGAATTCAACACGGCCAAAGATCTTGGACACCTTGTTGTCGTTGCCATCATTGGCAATTTCCTTGCCGTTGAAATAACGGAGCGTACCCATGATGTTCTTAGCGAATGTATACTGCGTGCCAACTTCCCAGCCCTTTGTGCCGTACATTGCACCATCATAGGTCGGTGCAATCGTTGCATACTGACCAAGATAACGATAAGCTGCATAGAGGCCGAAGGAACCCTTGTTTTCCGGAACAGCTGTCTTATAAGCGAGCTCAATGTTATAAGCCTTCTTGAACTTACCGTCAACATCGCCTTCCGTATTCTTTGCATATGCACCGGAGAGACGAAGCGTATCGTTAAAGTTATAGGTCATGCCAAGATTCCAGATCTTAGCATCCTCTTTGCCATAAGTCTGTACAGCAGTGCCTGTCGGGCCATAGCCGTTCGCATTCTGCAGAGCATCCTTGTTGGCCATATAATAGTAGCCAGCGCCGAAGCTGAATGCCTTGTTTGCTTTATACGTCAGGCCGAGGCCTCCGAAGGAAGCTGTCTTATCCGTATCCTTGAGCCATTTGTCGCCTTCCTGATCAAGGTTGTAGCGGCCGCCTGTCAACGTCGTTGTGAGCTTTTTGCTGTCAATCGTAACCTGCGCACCAGTCAGATTGCTATCGAATACAAGGCCCTGTTCCGTATAAAGCGGGAATTTACCAAGTTCGAATTTCGTGCTGCCATACTGGCCGGTAACCCATGCACGATCAACCGTTGCATTGTTATTATTCGCGCTTGTGCTGGCATCGGTATTATAGTCGATACGAGCCTGAGCTTTCCAGTTGTTGTTGATCGTAGCTGTTGGTTCGAGACGGAACAGAAGGTCATTGTCTGTCTTATCCTTTTCCGTATTGTGCTCTTTCACAACACGGTCAGCTGTATAACGAACTTCGCCCGTCCATTTTACATTATCCGTCTTCTTTTCGAGGTTTGATACACGAACACCGAGGTTGTTGAGTTCATCGGAGAACTCCGCAGCGAGTTTGTCGATCAT
>CAZTAP010000017.1:0-23792 GCA_964611665.1 uncultured Selenomonadaceae bacterium
TTATTTCCCACCATGCACTTTCTGATAAGCCTGCACGCGTGTTTTGACATTCTTCTGGAGATTGCGGTAGAAGAACTGATAGTCATAGATATGATACACACCTGGTGCAAAGATCTTCAGTACGGGCGGATATTGCTCCGGCGAAATCCCCGTGACCTTCAGCGTACCGCGCACGGGGTCCAGATATGCGCCGCAAAGCGCCGGGACCTCCTTTTTGATCTGTCCTGTATAATCCGTGAAGCACGCTCCCAGATTTGCCTCTGCCCCTGCCCGCCTGCCATCCGTCCGCCAGTTCAGCGGATTGATGGCCAGCGTCTTCATACCGGCAGGTACAAGCAAGGAATCCTTCACATCCTCTGCCTCCGAGTTAAATGCGATGATGACTCCCGTATCACGCTCACCGCGGGCCGGACGCAGCTGCGGATACGCAGTGCACTCCTCTGCCGTCAGGCTTCCGCCGATTGCATACGCTGCGACCAGACGCTTTTGCAGCTGCGGCGTCGTCAGACAGCGCTTCATCACATCGATCATAAGCCGCGAGCCTTGTGAAAACCCTGCGAGCACAAAGGGGCGGTCCGGATTCAGTACCTTCAGATAATATTGAAACGCTGCCGCCACGTCATCAGCAGCAACATCCAGTGAGGCATCCAGTGCCTTGCCGCCCGCTGCATATGCCGTCAGGGAAGCCTGCCGGTAAAACGGCGCATATACGCGGCAGCTGTCTGCATAGATGCCCAGTTCCATGCGCAGTGCTCCAACGAACTTCGTCCGCAGCTTTGCATCCCCGATTGGCATATTCATCGCCGCTTCATTGCCGCGATAAACCGTCGGGCACACGATGAACAAATCCACGGGCCGGTCCTCGCCGGCTCCCAGACAGGCCCAGTTTTCCATCGAAGCATAGTCCAGTGCTGCAGGTCTGTCCGCGATTTCACCCGCCAGTTCCGTCGGCACCTCCGCAGCATCATCTGCCGGCAATGCATACGCTGGTGTCAGGAAAATCCACCCCCAGCAGAGCAGCACGATAAAAATCTGTCTAAGCCGGTCACAGTTCATTTCGTACACCCTTCCGGACCAATATCCATAACGACCTTTTCCCCAATATAACCAATACGTCGTTCAGAGCCTTCTTTACTATATCTCTCCAGGGCACGGACTTCCATTTCCTGCGGCCTTGTCCCGAAAACAATTTCTCCGAAACATAACGTATAGCTCAACTCATTCATATTCGTATCAGCCGCTGGAATTTCTATGATTTGGCTGCCGTTCTTAATCCGGACAAATACACCGTAGGCATTGAACGAACCTGTCCCATTCTCAAGTGCCGAATAAGAGCTCACTGCAATTGAAGCAATATCAGGATGCCATTTGATCAGGATATGCTCTAATTCGCCAGGCTCTTTGACATCCCCGCCATGTTCCACTGCCCCTTCCGGAGTTTTCAGCACTTCGTCCCGGTTCGCCGCACCTACATAAATCAAACGCCCATTCCGATATCGTACCAGTGCCTTCAAATCATAATCTTTTCCTTCTGCCAGCCAGCCATTTTCAACTACAACAGGTGCACCTGTATTCTTTTCGAGGCTGACCTTTTGGCCTTTCAACAGAGAGATCTTCTTGGGAGCCTGTTTTTGCGGTGCTGGCTTTTCCTCTATCTCTACGCCGCCGAAACTGCGCAGCAAATCACCGAGACCACCATTGAACCCACGGCCGACCGTAGCAAACCGCCAGCCATTTTTCTGATATAGCTCAATAGAAATAATTGCTTTTTCTTCAGCAAAAGCCTGCCCGGATAAATTAAATTCTAATGGCTCTGCATTATATTGGCTTATCCTTAACTGATGAGACTGAATATCCCCCATGGTGCCACTGCCATCTATGCTGATCGTAAAAACCAGCTTCTTGATGGCAGCTGGCAGCTCCTGCAGATTGACATGATACTCTGCTGCTTTGCCATGCATTTCATATTGGATCTCACGCTTCGGTGATGCCGGCTGATTGAAAAAGACCATATACCGGTCATCCGAAAGCTGCTCATCAGCATCTACCCCAAAGCAGCAGGAATCATAAACAGCGCCTCCCTGAACTTCTATCTTAACATCGATGGCTCTGGATAAATCAAAATATTTGTCAAGCGCACCACGCTGGCCGGTTTGTAAAAGCATCACAAACGCCCCTTTCTTTAATATCAAAATTTTCTATATATTAATTCTAACACTAAGGAAATTTTTGTCAATCAAAAGAAGCTTTCCCTCATCAAAACGCCATTGTTCAAGATTTCGCGTTGCAGAATCTTGAACAATGGCGTTATAATGAAGAGAGAATTTTGTTTCTATTTATTCTGTACGATATGAAAGGCGGTTCAGCCCTATGCGAAAAACTATCCTTTTATGCATCTGCTGCCTTGTTATATGGCTTTATGCTCCCTGTACAGCTTTTTCCCAATCCACACCTGCCGCCGGACAGGTCGTACGGATTGGTTATATGAACCATGCCGGATTTTTGCAGAAACAGGAAGATGGTACATTCACAGGCTTCTTCTATGACTATCTAATGAAGGTTTCCAGCTTTACGAACTGGAACTATGAATTTGTCTATGGCAGCTATCCTGAGCTTTCGAAAAAGCTGCAGGAAGGCTCGATTGATTTCCTCTGTGCCTTTACCTATACCCCGGAACGCGCAAAGATCTATGATTTCTCCAAATATCCTGTAGGCTTTGAATCCACTGTCCTTTATGTCAAGCCGGATAATGACCGGATCTACTATGAGGACTATTCTGCCTTTGAGGGGCTGCGCATCGCCGTGCAGGATGACACTTATCAGCAGCAGGCACTGCGCGAATACGCCGCCGCTAAGGGCTTCCGCTATACAGAAGTTCCCTTTGATAAAATGGATGATACCTTCCAGGCCTTAGACCAAAACAGCGTGGATGCCGTTGCAGCCTGCTCACTCTACTGCAGCGGCGATTATAAAATCATCGGGCAGGTCTCACTTGACCCCTTTTATTTCGTGACAGGAAAAAATCATGCCCCTGAGCTTCTGTTCGCTCTCAACGAAGCCATTTCCCGCATCAACCTGATTGAGCCAGATCTCAGCGGCTCGCTGCTGGATTCTTACTACGGGCAAAATCCAGCCTTTCTGCACCCTTTCTATACACGGGAAGAAATGAACTATATCAAAAACCATCCGGTAATCCGGGTAGGCTATTTCAGCAACCGCTACCCTTTCTCGGAATATGATGACCATGCAGGCAAAGGCGCAGGCATCGCCATGGATATCCTCGATCTTATCGCAGAAAAAAGCGGCCTTCACTTTGACTATGTTCCCATAACTGCAGGTACTCTTTCTCTTGATTTACTGCATTCCGGACAAATCGATCTGGCCAGTGGTATCGTATTGAACCCGGAACGTCTGAACGATCACAGCATCCGGATCACCCAGCCTTATTTTGAGGGACAGATGGTAATCGTCGGTACAAAAGGTCTCAGCTTCGATGACAGCAAAACAGATTACTGCATCGCTATCCCCGCAGATGCCAAAGGAATCCTGCGCTATATTCACGACAATCATCCTGACTACAGGATCCTGACCTATAAATCTTCGATTGAATGCATGCGGGCCATTATCGATGGCCAGGCAGATTTGATGATGCAAAACACCTACATTGTTGCAGCTTTGCTGCAGCATCCGGAATTCGATAACCTTACGGTAGTCATCGCCAAAACACCTGCCGAAGAAAATTATAGTCTTGCCGCAGATGCTTCTTCCGATCCATTGCTGCTTTCCATTCTGAATAAAACAATTTCTGCCCTCGATCGCGAGGCTGTACACAGCATTGTACTAAAACATACGATTGGTGCCCCCTATCAGATGACACTCATGGATGTTCTGCACAAATACCGCATAACGCTGGCAGTTGCAGCTTTTCTGCTTTTCGTCTGCATTGTACTCGCGAGCTATGCCTTCAAACAAAAACATAAAAACCTGCTGGCACTCAGCAAAAAAAATGAGCAGCTCTCACATGCCATCGAGCAGGCAGAGCTTGCCAATCAGGCAAAGAGCCGTTTCCTTTCCCGCATGAGCCACGAAATCCGTACGCCGATGAATGCCATCATCGGCATGACCGCCCTGGCCCAGCGCAATCTTCAGCAAACCGCAAAAGTTGAAGACTACCTCAAAAAGATTGTGCTTTCTTCGCGGGTACTGCTCTCCATCATCAACAACATCCTGGATATGTCTGCCATTGAGAATGAAAAACTGAAGATTGCGCATGAACCGTTTGATTTGAATCAGACCTTATCCGGCATACAGGATATCTACCACACACAATGCCAGGAAAAAGGCGTCCATTTTGCGATGCGTTCTGCCGTAACCACACCCGCCCTGCTGGGCGATGCCGGCCGCCTGCATCAAATCCTGCTCAATCTGATTTCCAATGCCGTGAAATTCACGCCGCGAGGCGGTTCGATACAGATTACAGCCAAAGAATGCAGCCGCCAGGACAAGAATATCCATCTCCGTTTCATCATCAGTGATACAGGCATTGGTATGACCGAAGAATTCCGCTCCCGGCTTTTCCAGCCCTTTGAGCAGGCATCTGCTTCCATCTTCCAAAAATTCGGCGGCAGCGGTCTGGGACTTTCCATCAGCAAAAATCTCGCAGAACTCATGAACGGCAACATTTCTGTCACCAGCACAGAAGGAAAAGGTACAACTTTCACCCTCGATCTTCCCTTTGAACTTGCTGACCAACAAGACTGTACTGCAGAAAAGAAAAATCTCCAGGCTCTGCGCGTGATGGTCATCGATGATGACAAAGATACCCTGGAATACACAGGCTCTATTTTTGCAGCCCTCGGCCTTCATTATGACATTGCCGCCTCTTGTGCCGAAGCCTTGAAAAAAGCTGCAGCCGCAAAACAAAGCAATAAACTTTACGATGCCTGCTTTGTCGATTGGAAAATGCCCGGAACAGACGGGCTGTCTACTGCCAAAAAGCTTCGCAAAGACTATCCGTCCATGCTGATCGCCATCATTTCTTCCTATACCCTCAACGACCTGCAGGACAAGCTGCAGAAAGCCGGTGCAGATGCCTTTCTGCCCAAGCCGCTGCTTCAGTCCAGTGTATTCAACCTGATGCTGAATCTCAGCAATCAAAAATTCACAACTGCACAGGAGACCAACCAGCTCTACGATTTCAGCGGCCGCCATATTCTTTTGGTCGAAGACAATGAGTTGAATCTGGAAATTGCCACGGAGCTTCTGCACATCACACAGGCACACATAACCTCTGCCAGCGATGGACGCAAAGCAGTCAATCTCTTTGAGTCTTCACGGCCTGGAACCTATGACGCGATTCTCATGGATATCCAAATGCCGGAAATGAACGGCTACGAAGCCACAAGAGCCATACGTCAGAGCAGCCATCCCGATGCGGCAAAGATTCCGATCATCGCCATGACTGCCAATGCCTTTACAGAAGATGTGAGCCTGGCAATGTCTGCTGGCATGAACGCACATATTGCCAAACCAATCGATACCCATATCCTCTATGAAACCCTGCAAAAGTTCTTGATAAAAGATGACGCGTACTGATTTTCAGCAAAAATCAGCACGCGTCGTTTTTCATGTTTATAACGCTATTATTCACGATTTCGCAAAACGAAATCGTGAAGCAGGGAACACCTTCTTCATTATAATGTCACGCCATCCTTGAAAATAGCAAGCTCATGCTTATCCAGCTTTTCTGACTTCGCATGTACTTTGCCAGAAGCTGCATCCAGGATAAGCCGGAAAAACTCATCACACAGCGCTTCAAAACTGCAGCCAGCCAAAAGCCGGCCTGCATCAAAATCGATCCAATTCTTCTTAAAATGTGCCAGCCTGGAATTGCTGGCGATTTTCAGGGTAGGTACAGGACAGGCAAAGGGCGTGCCCCGCCCTGTTGTAAAAAGTACCAGATGCGCTCCTGCTGCAGCCAGTGCATTTGCCGCTACCAGATCATTGCCCGGCGCCTGCAGCAGATTCAGGCCATTCCTTTCCACCTGAGCGCCATAGCTCAATACATCCTCCACACAGGCTGAGCCGCCTTTCTGCACGCATCCCAGTGACTTATCCTCCAACGTCGTGATACCGCCGGCCTTATTGCCAGGCGAAGGATTTTCATTGATCTTCTCTCCATAGCGCTTGAAATAGCTCTTGAAATCATTGATAAGCCCCACCGTCTTCTGAAAGGTTTCCTCATCACGGCAGCGATTCATCAGCAAAGTTTCCGCGCCGAACATCTCTGGTACCTCCGTAAGGATGGAAGTACCGCCGGCCGCAATCAGCCGGTCAGAAATTGCGCCGACCAGCGGATTTGCCGTAAGGCCGGAAAATCCATCTGAACCGCCGCATTTCAGCCCGATGACCAGCTTGGAAACAGGCTGCGGCGTGCGTTCAAATCGATCTGCATATCGGCAAAGTTCCCGGATGACAGATACTCCTGCAGCGATCTCATCCTCCTGCTCCTGGCAGACCAGAAATTTCACGCGCTCTTTATCGTATTCTCCAATCACCTTTTTCATCTGTTCAATCTGATTGTTCTCGCAGCCAAGCCCCAGCACCAGCACTGCTCCGGCATTCGGACTGTTCACCAGCCCGCTGAGTATCCTCTGGGTATGCAGCTGGTCATCCCCCAGCTGCGAGCAGCCATGCGGATGATTGTAAGCATAGATTCCATCGATATGTGCAGTAAGGAATTGCTGTGCTTCCATCTCAATCGACCGTGCAATCGCATTGACACAGCCAACCGTCGGAATGATCCAGACCTCATTGCGGATGCCCACGCGCCCGTCTTTGCGCGCATAGCCTGCAAATGCATAGCTTTTTGCCGGCGGACTGGCTTTTTTTTCCTTTTTTTCCGGATGATACGCATACTCCAGCAGGCTTCCCAGACAGCTTTTTACATTATGCGTATGCAGCCAGGCACCTTGCAGAACATCCTCTTTTGCCACTCCAATGGAAAAACCATACTTGCGCACAGTTTCACCTGCTTTGATTGCACAAAGCGCAACCTTATGGCCCGCCGGAATATCCTGCTGAATAAGAAGCTCTTTTCCGCCCAAAGACACGCGGCTTCCTTTGGCAAGATTCTCCAATGCTACCACTGCATTATCCTCTGGATGTATTTGATAAATTTTTGCCATAGCTGTCACCTCATGCTTCTTCAGCCAGTCTTGCAATATGCTGCCGGGCACCATGTTTTGCAATGCTGTCCAGCTGCTTCGTCACGGCAGACAAAAAACCAGGAATCCGGGTGAGATCTTCTCCCCACCAATCCGTACGCTTCATTACAGCTTTTGCATATTCTGCACGCGGCAGCATGGACGTTTGCCGGATAAACTCCAGCTTATCCTCATCGTCATGGATTTCATATTCATTGGTTCCCCGGATACCGATAAGGCATCCTTCGCCCTCCGTCTTCGTACGATAAAAGGCCAACAGGGCTGCAAAAGAATAAGTCAGCCATTTCGGCAGCCTGCCCTGATGCAAAGCGATGCTGTCCTTCAAGGTCGGCAGTACCCGTGCCTTCCACTTGGAAATCGAGTTCAGTGAAATAGACAACAGCGCATGCTTCACAAAAGGATTCTCAAAGCGTTCAAAAACCGCCCGGGCAAATGCTTCCGCTTTTTTTTGCGGCATATGCACGGTTGGCACGATCTCATCAAATACGCTCTGGTCCAGCTGCCTGCGCACATCCGGGTCAGCCATGCACTGACCGACATAGTCCTCTCCGGCCAGATAAGCACCAAGCACCATCGAGGTATGCGCTCCATTCAGGATACGTACCTTGCGTTCCTTATAGATATCGATCTGATCCGTGAATTCTACATGCCATTTATCCGAAGCAACCTGGAAGCGCTCTTTTACGCGCTCATCACCAATGACCCAAAGTCCAAACGGCTCCGCCTGATCCAACAGTTCATCTTCATAACCCAGCTCTGCACAAATAGATGCGGCTTCTGCCTTCGGATAGCCTGTAACAATACGATCCACCAAAGTACTTGCAAAAATGCAGTCCTGATCGATCCATCTGCGAAAGCCTTCTTCCAGCTGCCAAAGGACTGCATAACGCAGCACACAATCCTTTAATGCCGCACCATTATGCTCAATAAGTTCCACGGGCAGCATTGTAAGCGCTTTCATTTTGTCGCCTGAAAAATACGTATACCGTTCATATAAAAATTTGGCAAGCTTCGCCGGATAGCTCTTAGCCGGGCAGTCGCCAAGCCGGTCAGCTTCATCAAACACGATTCCAGCCTCAGTCGTATTCGACACGACAAATTCCAGGGAATCCAGTTTGGCAAGCTCCATAAATGCATCATAATCCTCATTCGCACTCAATACCTTTTCCACACAAGTCACGACACGATTTTCCTTATACGCCTGACCATCCTTCTGCCCCCGCAGGCAGACCGTGAAAAGATTATCCTGACGTTCAAAACGTTCCGGACGCTTTGAACGCGGTACAATGACAGCAACATTTCCGTTGAAGCCAAGCTCTTCATTTGCCACATCGATGCCATAATCCACAAAAGCCCGCAGGAAATTCCCCTCTCCGATCTGCAGCACTTTGATTGGACGGGAAACTCTATGATAGATCTCATTGATTTTTTTCATGAAAATTACTCCTTACAATTAAAATATGGCTCCGCATTAGCGCTTATGTCACGCTGAGCCTCCTGCGCCAAACTAAACCGGTTCACATAATTCCTTTGCAGAAAGGCGGCCCACAAAGGCCGCCTCCCCTGCAAATTCTATGCTTCAAAGCCAAAATAACGCGCTGCGTTATGATAGCAGATATCCTCAACAAGCTGGCCAAGGAACTCCATATCTGCCGGATATTCCCCATTTTCCACAAGATTGCCGATCCAATTGCACAAAATCCTGCGATAATACTCATGACGTGTATAGGAAAGGAACGAGCGGGAATCCGTCAGCATCCCCAGAGCATTGCCCAGCACCGAAAGATCTCCGACATTTGCGATCTGCTCCAGCATGCCGCGCTTCGTATCATTGAACCACCATGCCGCACCCTGCTGGATTTTACCAGGAATCTCCGGTCCCTGGAAGGAACCGATGATCGAGCCGATCATTGCATTATCGTTCGGGTTCAGAGAGTAAAGGATCATCTTAGGAAGCTTCCCCTGGCTTTGCAGCGCATCCAGGAATGCAACAATCCCTTCCGCGCAGTTATAGGACGCAATGCAGTCAAAGCCTGTATCCGGTCCCTGTACCATATATTCCCTGGTATTATTATCGCGCAGCGCCGAATAATGGATCTGCATGGCCCAGCCGCGTTTCGCATACTGCTCACCGAGGAAGAGCAGCAATGCCGTCTTGTATTTTTCCATCTCATCCCGGCTCAATCTGCCTTTTTGATGCAGCATCTTGCCGACAATATCCTCCAGCTGATATTCCTCTGCTTTATTGCAGAATACATATTCCAGCGCATGATCAGATGCCTTGCAGCCCATCGATGCGAAGAAATCCATGCGCTTGTTCAACGCATCCCGGATGTCCTGCATCGTCTCAATCTCAATGCCGGCAGATGCACCAAGTCGCTTCATATAGTCTGCCCATTCCGGCTTTTCGATCCGCATGGCAGCATCCGGACGCATCGCTGGCAATACCTTCGCAAAGCATCTGCCATCCTCACGGATCTTCTTATGCCAGTTCAGATCATCGGCAGGATCATCCGTCGTACAAATGACCCGGACATTCGACTGTTTGATGATTCCCTGTACAGATAGATCCGGCTGCTGCAGCTTCTCATTGCAAAGCTGCCAGATCTCTTCTGCCGTTTGCCCGGAAAGCGGTGTTGTACAGCCAAAATACCGCTGCAGCTCCAAATGTGTCCAATGATAAAGCGGATTTCCGATTGCCCTTGGCAATGCCTCTGCAAACTTCTGGAATTTCTCCCGATCAGTAGACTTTTTTCCGGTAATACAGGCTTCCTCAACACCATTTGAGCGAATCAGGCGCCATTTATAATGGTCGCCGCCCAGCCAGGCTTCCGTAATATTCTTGAATACATGATTTTCCGCAATTTCCTTTGGATTGATATGGCAATGATAATCGATGATCGGCATCCTGGCCGCATGCTCATGAAAGAGTTTCCTGGCCGTCTCCGTCTCCAGTAGAAAATCTTTGTCCATAAACTTTTTCATCCTTCATCCCCGCTTTCTATAAAGATCATTTTATCCACTCGTCTGTGTAAGCTCTTACACTATTATTGTAAGACTTTACTGCGGAAATGTCAATGAAAAATATATACTTTCGCAAAATTCAATCTCAGCAAGACCCCGGCATGCTTCCACGAACATTTCTTTCTATCGAATCTCTATCTTGCAGATCTCAAAATATAGGGTATACTTACATGTAAGAGGTTTCTTTATTTCTTACCTAATGAAAACTACAATTCCCGAGGAGTGAGTGCAGATGACAATATATGACATTGCAAAAGCCTGCGGCGTTTCGATTGCCACAGTATCCCGTGTCCTGAATGGCAGCAGCAAGGTAAGTCCCAAAACGCGCGAGAAGGTTATCGCTGCCATGCATGAGCAAAACTACTCTCCTAATCCCTTTGCCCGTGGTCTTGGTCTGAATTCCATGAAAATGATTGGCATACTCTGCACAGATGTATCCGATGCTTATTTCGCCAAAGCGGTTTCCCTCGCAGAGCATGACCTGCGCAAACGCGGTCTTGATGTCATCCTGGCCTGTACTGGTGCTGAACTCTCTGAAAAAAAGAAATATCTGCAGCTCATGCTCAATAAGCATGTCGATGCAATCATCCTCATCGGCTCTCCTTTTCGTGAAGAAAGCGATAACTCTCATCTGGCAGAAACAGCCGCAAAGATTCCCATCATTGCAATCAACAGCCTCATCGAAATCCCGAATGTTTACTGCATCGTCTGTGATGAATTCAGCGGCATAAAAGACAGTGTACGGCAGCTTGCCAAAGCAGGACATCACTCCATTCTCTATCTCTATGATCGTCTGAATTACAGCGGCCAGCAAAAGCTCAAAGGCTACAAGTCAGGTATCGCCGAATATGGATGCAGCGCAGACAATCATCTGATCCGCATCCTGCCCAGAACACTGGAAGATGCCGAAGACGTCGTCCGAAAGGCTCTGGCCGCAAACCTCGACTTCACTGCCATCATTGCTTCCGAGGACCTGCTCGCCATCGGTGCGCAAAAAGCTCTGGCAGCACTCGGAAAAAGCATGCCGGTCATCGGCTGCAACAACTCCATCCTGGCTGAATGCGCCACGCCTTCTCTTACGAGCATCGACAATCGCCTGGAGGTGCTCTGCCCGGCAGCGGTTGAGCTCATCCCCAGGCTTCTGGCCGATGATGGTTCTGCCGTCCCATCCAAAACTGTTTTTCCACCGCTCCTCATCTACCGGGAAAGCTTCCCAGCCCCTCCCCTGCAGAAATAAAGAGAACAGGCGCATACCTCCGATTTGAAGTATGCGCCTGTTATTTTTATTGTTTTTCTTCTTTTTCTTCGATGAAATCATCCCGCTTTGGTGAAAAGGTATCAATGATCACAGAATCTTCCAGAATCTCTGTAGGACCATGCTCTGCACCGCCAGGGATGCACATGGTATCGCCGGCATGTACGATGGCTTTTTCGCCTTCTACACAAAATTCCAGCGTTCCCTTTACAATATAAGTAATCTGATCATGGGGATGAGCATGCGTGCTCACCGGCGCGCCCTTGGCAATCTGCAGCTCACAGGTCATGAGCTGATCTGAATAAGCCAGCACCCTGCGTACAGTGCCTTCAGCAATATGCTTTGGCACAGCATCTTCATGAAATACAAATTTTTTTGACATAACGGCTTCCTCCTCAAACACAATAACAAAACTTGTTACGTTGTTCTCTTCTCTGGAATGAAGCCAAAATCCTCTTTTTTCTCCTGATCATATTTTCATAATGCTCAAAATAGTTTATTATTCAATCCTGCCCTTTTCCCATCTGCCAGCTTCCAGATCAGCTGAAATCTGCTGATATTTGCCATCCGAAAGCCCATACAGCAGTCCGATGATGCAGGCTGCCAAAATAAGGGCTGCGCCCGGATACAGTGTCATTGCTGCCTTGATTCCCGTAAGTGTCGTTTCACTCTGCACAGCATTTGCAGCATAGCCGGTAAGCGCAAGAATCCCCGAGCTCACAATCGCAGCCAGTGCCTGTGCGATCTTACGCGAAAAATTGAACGCCGCATAAGTCACGCCTTCTTTGCGAATACCAGAATGCCATTGTCCATAATCAATGACATCGGAAACAAACGCCCAGGTAACACCATTTGGAATAGCCAGTGCAGCATAACCGATGGTCACCAGGAAAATAAACGAATACAAATTCGTTGGAAGGACAAAATTCAGAAGGTTGGCTATACCGCCGATGATAAGCCCCCCCATTGCTGTCTTTTTCTTGCCAAAACGTTTTACGAGCTTCGGGATCATGAGAATACCTGCAACCGAGCATCCCATCATAATACCATTGACGACTGGCTGCAAAGCTACATTGCCCAGATTGTACTGACAGAAGAAAATCATCATCTGATTGTTCGTATTCATCGCAGAGATGGTAAACAACGTCATCAGAATAAGGCAGAGCAGCGGTTTATTCGTAAAGACAACACGCAGATAATCCTTAAAGCCTGCTTTTTTTTCTGCCGTGGTATTACGATTGATTTTTACATGCTCGCGTGTATTACGATAGCAAATATAGAAACCAGCCACACCGATGATTGCCATAATGATGGAAGCCACAAAAAATCCCTGATGTGGATTCGAGAACATCATGAGAATCGGCACAAAACCGATTCCCGTCAAAAGCTGTGCCGTAACTGAGCCTGCCTGACGTGTCGTTGCCAGCTGGCTGCGTTCATTGACATCACGCGTCATGACACTGGCCAGCGAGCCATACGGGATATTCGTAAAGGAATATACCAGTCCCCAGGCCATATAAGCCCCATAGGCGAATACGATTTTCCAGCCCATAGAAATCTCGGGCATGGTGAAGGTGACGATTGTAAGCAATGCAAGCAGCACGCTGGAAATCATCATGACCGGACGGAACTTGCCGCGCGCGCCGATATTTTTCCGGCTGTCAATCAAAGAACCTGCCAGTGGGTCCATGAACGCATCAAAAATTTTGGTAAAAGCAAAAATCCCGGCAACTGCTCCTGCTGGAATCATGCAGACATCGATCCAGTACTTGGTCAGATAAGCCTGCCCCAGATCAAACATAAATCCATTTCCACAGTCACCAAAGCCATAGGATATTTTTTCCTTCCAGGATAATTTTTTTCCCTTGGGTATTTCTTGTTCTCCGGTCTCTGCATCCACCAGTTTTTCTGCCAATTCACTCACAATAAATCCCCCTATCCTTTTTCCTTGTTTTGTAACCTCTTACATTTTTCTCCCTAAGAAAAAGCAGCAAAATGCGGTATATTATCGTTATTTCCAGGCTTTAATCTCATTTACCGTCTTAATTTACTGCTTTTTTTAATAATTTCGATGTTTTGTATTGTAAACGCTTACAAAATTCATTATAAAGGGAAGCTGTTTGAATGTCAAGATAAAAATATGTTTTTTGAATTTTCTTTTTATAACTCGCTTTGCGAAATCCTGAACAACGGCGTTATAATGATTCTATCAACAAAGTGAAGGTGGTCTTTATGGAATATTTCATTTTTCTTTTTCTGGGTACCTTTGTCGGTACCTTTGGCACGCTTGTCGGCATTGGCGGTGGACTGATTCTCGTGCCATTCTTTATTATGTGTATGTCAGTTGGCGGCATCTATCCATATTTCCAGAGTGCTCCGCAGATTGTGGGCACCTCTCTTTTCGTCGTCTTTACGAATGCTTTATCCGGAACCCTGGCCTATATCCGTCAGCGGCGGGTCTATTTCAACGCAGCTGTTCCCTTCGCGCTTGCAACCCTGCCAGGTGCCTTTCTCGGCTCCTATGTGGCGGACAAATTCGACGGTCAGATGCTCGATCTTTATTTCGGCATCTTCCTGCTCATCATGGCCGCCATCATGTATTGGAACACCCGGCACAAACCGCGCACAGATATTCCCTTCGATGCAAAGACCTTCCGTTACAACCGCCCGCTCGGCATTGCAAGCAGCACATTGGTTGGCTTCCTGTCCAGCATCTTCGGCATTGGCGGCGGTATCGTACATGTACCGCTCATGATTTATCTGCTGGGTTTTCCAGTGCATGTTGCTACAGCGACCTCGCATTTCGTACTGGCCTGCTCCTCTCTCATGGGTGTCGCATCCCATCTCATGCTGCAGCACATAATCTGGCTGCCAGCAATCTGCATTGGTATCGGAGCAGCCATCGGCGCTCAGATTGGGGCGAAACTTTCACGCAGGACCCGGCCGAAAATCATCCTTGTCCTGCTGGCTGCGGCGGTTTTCACGCTTGGCATCCGTTTGATTTTCATGGGGACTGCACGATAAAGCCTGAAAATTATTCTTTCTGCGATTTTGCATAATAATAGATAATATTATAGCTGCTATAACTATGTTATAATAGTGGTGTATTTTATTTTTGAAAGGATGGTTTATTTGGAAGCTTTACATGGTATTATCAACGCAATCAACAATGTACTCTGGTCGTATGTACTCATTCTTGTTCTTGTCGGCATCGGCATCTGGTTCACGCTGCGTACGAAATTCGTACAGCTCCGCATGCTGCCAGAAATGCTGCGCCTGCTCACCGAGGGCATTGGCGCCAAAACCGAAGATAAACAGATCAGTACCTTCCAGGCCTTCTGCGTAAGCACAGCATCACGTGTAGGTGTCGGCAATATTGCCGGCGTAGCGATTGCTATTGTAACAGGCGGCCCTGGTGCTGTCTTCTGGATGTGGTGCATCGCATTCATCGGCTGTGCTACGGGCTTCGTAGAAAGCACCCTCGCACAAATCTACAAACTTCCCCGCGGCAACGGCACCTTCCATGGCGGCCCGGCCTACTACATCCGCAATGCCCTGAAAAACCCGGGCATCGCCAAGCTGTTTGCCTTTCTGATCTCCGTTACGTTTGGGCTTATCTACAATTCCGTACAGGCAAACACGATTTCCTTATCCATAGAAACAGCCTTTGGCATTCCGCACATCGCTACAGCTGTTATCCTCTGCATCATGACCGCGTTGGTCATCTTCGGCGGCATGACACGCATTGCCAAAGTTGCTGAAATCCTTGTACCAGTCATGGCTGGCCTTTATCTTCTGACCGCACTCATCGTCGTTCTTATGAACATCGGCCAGATTCCTGCCATGTTCGCACTGATCTTCCATGATGCTTTCACACCACAGGCTGCTGTGGGCGGCGGTCTTGGAACAGCCATCCTGACCGGTGTGAAACGCGGCCTTTTCTCAAACGAAGCCGGCGAAGGCAGTGTACCGAATGCCGCGGCTACTGCTACGACCTCACATCCGGTGAAGCAGGGCCTGGTACAGTCCTTCGGCGTCTATGTCGATACCTGGATTGTCTGCACCGCTACTGCTTTCATCATACTGCTCACCGGACAGTATACGGTAGGCGGCAGCCTCACGGGCATTGCCCTGGCACAGCAGTCTCTGGCAACAAGCTTTGGCAGCATCGCCCCGACTTTCCTCTCCATCGTTGTATTCATGTTCGCTTTCAGCTCCATTGTCGGCAACTACTACTATGGAGAAATCAACATCGCGTTCTTTAAAGGAAATACCAAACGTTATTTATTGGTTTTCCGCTGCCTCGTTATCTTCATGGTTTTCTTTGGCAGCATGGCTGAGCTCTCTCTGGTCTGGGATATGGCGGACCTCTTCATGGGCTTCTTATGCCTCACAAACCTTTACGCTATTTCCCAACTTGGAAAATACGCATATACCGCACTCAATGATTACCTGAAGCAAAAGTCTTCCGGTATCAAGGAACCAACCTTCGATCCTGCCATCCTGCCCGATGAAACCGGCATCTATGCCTGGGGAATGGAAAAAGAACGTACACCAGAGGATTGATTCTCTGCTCATAAAGAAGGCTTTCACCGCAGACAGCATACACTGCTTTTGCGAGTGAAAGCCTTTTTTTCATGCCAGTTCTGCCAGAAATTCTTCCCGCCCTGTTTTTCTGGCAGAACTCTCCAGTATCCTGAGCACTTCTTCTTTATGGCTCACAGCCTCCTGAATAAACCCCAGCAAATACGCAGGGAAAATCATCTGTGCCCCACAGTACTGCCAGAGTGCAGCGAGATTTTCTTCACGGTCGATATCGTATTCAATGCGATGCAGCAAAACAGCAAGCCTGCTGCGCACCTCTTTGGTATAGCAATCCTTCAGTGCCGCAACCTCTGCCGTAGAGCGCGCTGCCCGGACCAGCCATACCTCTGTAGCCAGATCCTCCTGATAGTTCTCAAAACCGAATTCCAGCCAGGAAGCCATCTCCGTCTGCCCTCTCGCATCCTGCTGCAGCGGTGAAAAAACGATTTCCTTATACAGTGCATCATTGAGCAGCCGCACAACTTCCGGCTTGGCAAAAAGATGGCGGTCCCAGGCAAAAAAATGACCAGCACGCAGCTGCTCCAGAATGCGCCAATAACGGATATTGGAAAAAGCCGTAAGCAGCTGACCGGTCTCCTTCAAGAGGCGTCCAAGCTTTATCGCAGTTTCCAGCGGCTCCAGACTGTTTTCCAGACAATCCTCGGACAAAATATAATCAAAGAAATCTCTGCTGTACGGCAGCTCTTCCTTACGAAAATCCAACCGCTGCCACTTGACCGGAAGTGCGGAAAACTGCGGCAGCTCCGGAATCTCTTCATACCGCGTGACAGCATACAGCTCTGCCTGCGGCAGCAGCTCATGCAGCCCTGGCAGATACAAGGTACTTTCAACGGTCAAAATACGCAGATGTGCCTGACCCGGCACCAAAAAATGCAGCAATCCCTCGTCCATCTTCGTCCCCCTCAGCTCTGCAGCCATTCCTGCCAGATTTTCCGATAGGCAGTCTCCAGACTGCGCATATAGCCCTTTGCATCCATCAAAGGCGAAACCTGCATGAGCTGACGCAGATTTGCCTTCAGATTCTTCAAGCGTTTTCCATCCTGTGCGAGTGCTATCGCACGGACCTTATACTCCTCTGCATTCGTTGCAGCCAGTCCCTCCAGCCCAAGGCTCGTCAAAAGGCTCATCCCCAGCCGTGTACCATGGCGCCGCCCGGCCAGCGTCACTACCGGCACCCCCATATAAAGTGCATCACAGGTCGTAATCCCGCCCGGATAAGGATAGGGATCGAGCGCAATATCGATTTCCCGATATTCCTGCAAATAATTCACCGAGCCAGTACGAAGCTCCAGCTGCGCTGCCGTAAAGCCAATCCGGGCTGCACGCTCACGCAGGCCAGCCAGCCGCTCAGCAAAGCCAGTCGTATCCTTGAGAATAAGGCATGAGCCCGGAACTCCCTGCACGATCTGCAGCCAGAGCCCCAGCATATCATCCGTGATTTTCGCGAAATTATTGAAACAGCCAAACACACAGGATGAATGTACCGGGCCTGGCTCCGGCATCGCAGCCAGCGGCGTATAGCAAAAAGGAACACGCGCAGCCCGCAGCAGCTTTTCCCGAAAAAGCTCCTCGTTCTGCCCGGGTGGATCACACAATGCATCCGTCAAAAAATAATCAATCGCCGAAAGCCCTGTGGTATCAAACCAGCCAATGCCAGAGAGCTGCACAGGAGCCGGACGCACGCCCGCGATCATCAGGGTGCGCCCGCCATCACTGTGCCCGGCAAGATCCACCAGAATATCAATACCATCCTCATAAATCTGCTGTGCAGCCAGCTCCACCGGAACCTCCGTGAAATCCCGCCAGACATCCGCCATAGGCTGCATGGTCCGCCAGACCTCATCTTCCTGCCGGTTCATGCGGTAGCCATACACGGCAAAATGTTCAGCATCCCGATCCTGCAGCAGCGGCAGGATACAGCGTCCTACTGCATGCTCCCGGAAATCCGGAGACAGATAACCAATCCGCAGTCTGCTGCGCTCGCGCTTCGCATGCTGGAAGCTCTCTCTTCCGGCAAAAAAACGTTCATAAAGAAAATGCTGCACAGCCAGCTCATCATCCGAAAGCCCCGGCAGATAGTGCAAAGCAAAAAGATAGCTGCTGAAATGCTCCATCTGGCTGCGCAGAAAACGATCATGCTGCCCGGCCTGCCAATAAGCCTGCACAACCCCCTCCGTATCGCCAAGAATCTGAAAGGAAGCACCATACAGCTCATCAATGCGCCAGAACTCCCGGGCCTTGAATTCCGCAGAAAGCTGAAGCTGCAGTTTCTTCAGCGCAAGCAAAGCCTGTTGTGCCCGCCCGTCAGCAATCAATCGGCGGATATGTTCTATTCCTGCCCGTTCTGTCTCCAGCATGGCTCAGACCCCCTTAAGTGTAAAATAGGCAATCTCCGGCGGACAGCCCAGACGATAAGGGAACCAGCTGCCATTGCCGCTATGCACATAGCCATAGCATTCTCCCTGTCGGAACATGCCCCGGGTATATTTGAATACAGGCAGCAGCGGTCGGCCAAACAAACCAATCTGTGCACCATGTGTATGCCCCGTAAGCGTAAGCTGTGCACCATACTCTGCCCCGTCATCAATGAATTCCGGATGATGCGCCAAAAGAATGACCGCCGCTCCCTGCGGAACATCCGCAAACGTCCGCTGCGCATAAATCCGTTTCTGCTCTGCAAAATGCGGACGGTCCATCGGATAATCCGCCCCCGCAAAATAAAGCGGCATTTCCCCGTCCAGAACCTTTACCGCCTCATTGGCCAGCACATGAATTTTCGATGCGGCCAGGGCCGCCTTGATTTTCTTCAGATTGCGCATATGCTCATGATTGCCATAGCAGTACCAGATGCCTTTGGGAAACGCTGCACTGAAGCTGTCTACCAGACGCACTGCCTGTTCATTCTGGCTGTCATCATCAAAAATATCTCCCGTGAGCAGCAGGGCATCCGGCTTGCCCGCCGCAGCCTTCTGCAAAAGCTCCCGCAGCCTGTCCAGCGAATAAAAAAGCCCGAGATGCACATCACTGAGCTGTGCTGCACGAAATCCCTGCAGACTGCTCCCTCCGGCAATCGGAATGACATACTCACGCTCTACCGTATGCTCGCGCTCATATAGGCCGCCATATAAGCCAACGGAAGCGGCCGCAGCCGGATAAAGCATGGCACCACGCAGCAGCCTGCGCCGCTTCGGGTCAACCGGCACGCGCATCATACACCGGTACAGCCAGCGCATGCCTGCAGCCAGCAGGACAAGCACATTCAGCACGACCTGCAGCATAAAGACGATGGATATCACCTGAAGCGCTATCCCTGCTCCGGGCATTCCCCGCAGCAGGCTCATGCTAAAGAAAACTCCTGCTGCAGAAATCACATCAAAAAGAATAAGCCCTGCACGTATCCTGTGCAGCGACGTACCCTGCCAGATATACCGCACACTCCAACAGGAAGCCAAAAGAATAAACAACAAAATTGCAAGTAAAATAGTCATAAACCCCAGCAAAAAAGCACCCCCGAATATCAAGCAAAATCTACCTTCATTGTAGCATATCCCGTCTGCATATTCCTGAAAAAAGCATAAAAAAAGAGAACCGACAGCTGCCGATTCTTTAAACTCTTCCTAAAAAAACCAAGAAAACATATCAAATTAAACTTCGCCGCGTAAATGAGCTAACTCAGCCTGCTTTTCACGATAATACCATCTTATGGATTTACCAATAGCACAACGAATTGCATCCAGTTTTCCCTGCTGTGCGAGCTTTTTCAGCCGCGATGCATCAAACCCGCTGATTGAGAGATAACTAGCCGAAATGAAACCCCCTCTTTTTAAAAGATTACGATAATCTGCACTATCGCGTCGGTCCATTACAACATTCTTAATTGCCATAAATAATCACCCCATTATACTATGTGAGTCCTATTTACAGTCCATCTACATCGGCACCTATATTATAGCACAAGAATGTAAATTTGTATACTCCCTGTTGACATTCTATTATTTTTTGTCCATATAAAATAATCTTTATTCAGAAAACAACCTTTATTCATGTTTGTTTTGTAATTATTTTATCATTTTTTCATCGATTTTCTATTATTGTTTCAAAAATAGAATAAATTCCAATAGGCAAAACCATGAAAATTCGTTATAATAGAAGTTGTTATCTCTGACCTGAAGGTATTTACTAGGAGGTTTTTCTATGCTTACTGAACCAACGCCACAAGACAGCCTGAGCAAAGAGCTCATGGCAAAAATCGATCTTATCCTGGAAGCACATAATGAGGATGACACACAAATCGTCGGCATCCTGCTGGAGGTACAGGAACTTTTTGAACAGCATTACGTTCCTGAAGCCGCAGCATACTATATCGCAGAAAAACTCGGAATGAAAATTTCCCGCATCTTTGACTGCCTTACTTTTTATTCCAGCCTGTCTGAACGCCCAAGAGCAAAATATCCCATCCAGATCTGCAATTCGGTCGTTTGCCAGATCAACCAGAACAAGACAGTCTTCACTACACTGAAGCACCTGCTCGGAATTGATATCGGCGAAGTCACCTATGATGGACGTTTCACACTGGAAAGTGTCCCCTGCTTCGGTGCCTGTGACGCTGCCCCGGCCGTGCGCATCAATGGCAAAGTCTATGGACATCTCGACCGTACAGAAAAAATCGAACAGCTGCTCAAAAGCCTGCTCTAAGCAAAGGAGACAAATCTGATGAGTACAGAACTTCATTTCATTACAAGAAACTTCAAAAAATATGATACCGCATCCATCGGCTCCTATATGAGCATCGGCGGTTTTGGTGCCCTGCGGCGGGCCGTCACGATGGATGGTGAGGAGATTGCCCAGACGATTGCTGCAGCAAAAGTGAAAGGACGCGGCGGTGCCGCCTATGATATGGGCCGCAAGTGGTCGCAGGCCCGTGCTGTTCCGGGTGAAAAAAAGGTCATCATCTGCAACGCAGATGAAGGTGAGCCATGTACTTTCAAAGACCGTGAGCTTATCTCCCAGGATCCGTTCAATCTCATTGAAGGCATGATCATTGCAGGCTATACCATAAAAGCACAGGACGGCTATATTTATCTGCGCGAAGAATATTCCCACCTGCGGCCGATTCTGCAAAAAGCCATCCAGCAGGCCAAAAATTATGGATTCCTGGGTACGAATATCCTGGGTAAGGGGTTTGACTTCAACATCCATCTCTACTCTGGAGCTGGTGCCTATGTCTGCGGCGAAGGAACCGCATTGATCCGCTCGATTGAGGGCAAAGCCGGACGCCCGCGCATGAAACCGCCGTTCATCAAACAAAGTGGACTTTTTGCTCTGCCGACCTGCGTCAACAACGTAGAAAGCCTGTCGATTGTTCCGCACCTTTTGCTTGACGATCAAAAGGAATATCTCAGCTACGGAAGCGGCGAATCCATTGGCACCAAAATGATCAGCGTAGGCGGCAATGTAAAGCATCCAGGCGTCTTTGAAATTCCCTTTGGCACGACCATACGGGAAATCATTTACAGTCTGGCTGGCGGTATCCAGGAAGACCGGAACATCCGCCTCATCCAGTTTGGTGGAGCATCCGGCAAAATCGCCGGTCCTTCTATCCTGGATACCCCCTATACCTACGACGACCTTAAGGCTGCAGGCGTGACCGTTGGCTCCGGTGCTATCCTTGTTGTAGATGAGCGTACAAGCGTACTGGATTTTCTGCGTATAACGCAGGCTTTTTTCTCCCATGAAAGCTGCGGTCAATGTACCCCATGCCGTGAGGGCAACCTCCACATCAGGCTTTTCCTGGATAAAATGTCCAAAGGCACAGCAACACCGGTTGACATCGAAAGCATGAAACGCATCGCCCGCATCATGCCAATGTCCTCGCTCTGCGGTTTAGGCGAAAGTGCACAGAATGCACTGCTGTCTGCCCTGAAGGTTTTCCCGGAAACATTTGAAGTCGGAGGTGCAAAATAATGTCAGCTGAAGAAATGGTAAACATTACAATAAATAATATCCCCCTGAAAGTAGCCAAGGGCACCAAGATTCTCGAAGCCGCCCGAAAGCTCAATATCGATATTCCCCATCTATGCTATCATCCGGATCAGCGGGTCAAAGCACATTGCCGCATCTGCTCGGTAGAAGTCACCGGCAAGCGCCGCCTGCTGGCCGCCTGCTCAACCAATGTCTGGGAAGGCATGGACATCCATACCGATACGCAGATTGTAAGGGATACGCAGGTCAGCATCCTGCAGCTCATCCTTGCCGACCATGACCAGAACTGCCTTTCCTGCCCGCGCAATCAGAACTGCGACCTGCAGAAGCTTTGCAGCCGCTTCAACATCCAGGAGTCCCACCTGCCTAACGTTGTCAAGCATCGTCCAAAGATCGTGACAAACCCAAGCATCGTACGCGATCCATCCAAATGCATCAAATGCGGCCGCTGCATCCGCGCCTGCAAAGATGTACAAGGCATTGCAGCTCTGACCTACTCCGGGCGCAGTGATGACATTGTCGTAACAACCGCCTACAACAAACCCCTGGAGGATACCGACTGTATCCTCTGCGGACAGTGCAGCGTTGTCTGCCCGACGGGTGCTATTGTCGAAAAGGATGATACCCAGCAGGTACTCGATGCCCTGCAAAATCCGAAAAAACATGTGCTCGTCCAGGTTGCTCCTTCCGTGCGCGTTGCTCTTGGTGATGCCTTTCATCTGCCCGCCGGTGCAGTCGTAACCGGACAGATGGTCACCGCACTGCGGCTTTTGGGCTTTGACCGTGTATTCGATACCAACTTCGGTGCTGATCTCACGATTATGGAAGAAGGCCACGAGCTTCTGGACCGGCTGCAAAACGGCGGTACATTACCGATGATCACTTCCTGCAGTCCGGGCTGGGTCAACTTCATGGAAAAAAATTACGGCGACTATATCAAGCACCTGTCCTCCGCCAAATCTCCGATGAGCATGTTCGGCGCAATTGCCAAGACATACTATGCGGAAAAAGCCGGCATCGATGTCAAGGACATCACGGCTGTATCCATCATGCCCTGCACCGCCAAAAAATTCGAGGCAGCACGCCCGGAAATGGGACGTAACGG
Organism: uncultured Selenomonadaceae bacterium; assembly: GCA_964611665.1. Classification (GTDB taxonomy): domain Bacteria; phylum Bacillota; class Negativicutes; order Selenomonadales; family Selenomonadaceae; genus CAZTAP01. The sequence continues at coordinate 23,198 of CAZTAP010000017.1, forward strand.
CCAGCAGGATGTCGATATTGTACTCACCACACGTGAGCTTGCCAAGCTCATCAAATACGTCGGTCTGACCTTCCAGGATCTTCCTGAAAGCGACTTCGACAGTCCTCTGGGCACTGGCTCAGGCGCAGGCGCAATCTTTGGCACGACCGGCGGCGTTATGGAAGCAGCTCTGCGCACGGTTTACGAAAAAGTCACCGGAACCTCGATGGAACCGCTGGATTTCACTGCCGTACGCGGCCTGGACGGAATCAAGACGGCTGAAGTCGACCTGCATGGCCGTAAAATCAAAATTGCTGTTGCCCATACCCTGCTCAACGCGAAAAAAATCATGGAAGAAATCAAAGCCGGCACCAGTCCTTATGATTTCATCGAAATCATGGCCTGCCCTGGCGGCTGCATCGGCGGCGGCGGACAGCCGGTCGGCTCCACGACGGCAAAGAAACGCGAGCGCATGGCTGCACTCTATGCCATCGACAAGAACCTGCCCATCCGCAAATCTCACGAAAACCCTGATATCATCAAGCTCTACGATGATTATCTCGGTGCCCCGCTAAGCCCGAAAGCCCATGAGCTTTTGCATACATCCTACCATAAA
>CAZTAP010000018.1:0-23764 GCA_964611665.1 uncultured Selenomonadaceae bacterium
CTGACCATGGGCATAAAATAAGGAGCTGCAGATTTCGCAGCTCCTTATTTTATGCTTTTTTTTGTCTGCCGGCGCCTGGTCCGTCGTCGGCAACGGATACGCTGGCTTCGGCAAAGGTCTTCATGTCGTTGAGCATATAGAGTGCAGCGTCTACGACTCTCATGCCAAGACAGGCGATACAGCCGCCTCCTGTTGTCATCTCCAACTGCAGCAGATTGGGCTGGGTATGCAGGATGAAAGGTTTGATTTCCGGGCAGAGGAGCTCGGTATAGCGCGCAACAATCTCGGTCGCTTCGTTGTCGAGTACGATGAGCGAGCTGTTGTGCGCACCGGCAATGATGGCACCCATGAGGGCGGAGACATCAGCCTTCAGCTGCTTTGGCACATGCTGCAGAAATTCATCTGCTGCGTAGCGCAGGCTGCCATCCGGGCTGCATAAGGCCTCACGCAGCGCGGCCTGCTTGGTGCCGCAGGGATCGTCGGGCGAGGTTTCTGCCAGGGCTACACCAAGGATCGGTGAAGAAAGCGTGATGTCCTCCGCTGTGATGCGGCCAAAATCAAAGGCTTCCGTAGGCGGGCGGTCGCAGCGCAGATGGCCGATGGTTACCTCTGCCTGAGCATGCTCTGCAAAGGCTTCGGTAAGCTGACGCTGTACGGTGCTGAGCTTGCTGCCGGTGAAACAGAGCAAGGCTCTTTTCAGTGTGGATTCCGGACGTTCATCGCCCAGAATGCCGGCCAGTTCTACGGCGAGCTCTTCGAGATAGCCCAGGCTGTAGATCGGCTTGGCCAGGTTGTCGATGCGCAGCTGGCAGGCTTCCATGGCTTTGGTATCAAGTTCTGGCAGCGTATGCAGGTAGAAATTGAACGTCCTGTCCGTGAGCTGTGCAGCACGCGGCGGCATGGTTTCATGGAAGAAAGCTGCCGGCTCATCGATTTGTTCCTGTTCCGGTTTGGTCAGATAGGTGTAAGCGAGAATGGCTGCATCCAACAAGTCGGCGGCAATAGAGGAGCCGGTTGCCTCACCAAGACGGAATTTCATATCCATATAAGGCTTGAGCCCTAACTTTTTCAGAATGGCATCATGTGCAGGCTCTGCTGCAAGGTGTGAGCCCATGAGATAGTCTCTGACTGCAGGGCAGAGCGCATGGGCAATGAGTGCGGCAGCTCCGGTGTTGAAGCCGTCCAGCACGACAAAGGCATGATGCGCAGCAGCACCAAGAATGATGCCTGCGATACAGCCAAGCTCGAACCCGCCGACCTTCTGCAATACGTCAAGACCATCGGACGGGTCGGGCTGATTGACCGCAAGGGCCTGACGTACGACAGAAATCTTGACTTTCAGGCGTTCATCGGAAATGTTGGTGCCGCGGCCTGTAGCGGCTTCCGGCGTGAGTCCGCAGAGGCAGGCGGTGATTGCGGCACTGGAGGTTGTGTTGGCAATGCCCATTTCGCCTGGCAGGAAGCAGCGAAAACCTTTTTGGGTATAGTATTCAGCCAGGTCGATGCCGGTCTGGATTGCCTGAAGTGCCTGCTCGCGCGTCATGGCCGGTCCAACGGCACAGTTTGCCGTGCCGCGTGCGATTTTGCGCTGCAAAAGTCCGGGCAGGTGTTCAGTGGGAGCAGCGATGCCAAGGTCAGCGATGATGAGATAAGAGTTGGCAAAATTGGACAGGGCATTGGCTACTGCGCCGCGGGAAATCAGGTAGTTCGCGGTCATTTGCACGGTGGTTTCCGGTGGGTAGGCACTGACCTTCATCGCAGCAACGCCATGATCAGCACAGCAGACAATGGTAGACTTGCGGGGGATTTCCGGCTGCGTGCTGTTGGTGATGCCGGCATAGCGCAGCAGGAGGCCGCGCAGGCAGCCGAGGCCTGCATCGTCTGTCATGGTACTTCTTAGTTTTTGTTCGATGTTTTTGATGATTGCCGGATCTGGCGGCTGGATTGCAGCAAGAGTTTCTTCGAGCGTCATGCGTTTGCCTCCTTTGGCACCTGTTTGAGGCTCAGTCCGATACGTCCGCGTTTTTCATCGACGCTGATGACCATGACCGTCAGGATATCTCCGACGGATACGACGTCGAGCGGATGTTTGACGCGTTTATGGCTGAGTTCTGAAATATGGATAAGTCCTGCTGTTTTGATGCCGATGTCGACGAAGACACCGAAATCTGTAATGTTGCGTACGGTACCGCGCATGATCGTGCCTGGCTGGATTTCTGAGAGCTTTACGATTGCCTTGCGCGTGAGCGGAGCCGGCAGATCCTCACGTGGATCACGGCCCGGTTTGCCGAGCGCATCGAGGATATCGCGTACGGTTGGCAGGCCGGCAGCAAGCTCTTTGGCAAGCTTCCCGGTATCGACAAGACGCAGTTTGGCATTCAGCAGTTCAAGGCTTTTGCGGTCAGCCAGATCGTCCATGGAGAAGCCGAGACGTTCGAGGATGCGCCGGGCCAGTTCATAGGATTCCGGATGCACCGGGGTATTATCGAGTGCAGTCTTTCCACCGCTGATGCGCAGGAAGCCTGCACACTGCGTGAAGGCGGCCTGTCCGAGACGGGCGACTTTCAGGAGGTCGCGGCGGCTTTGGAAACGGCCGTTTTCGTCGCGATAGGCCACAATGTTTTTGGCAATCGAGGCATTGATGCCGGAGATATGCTTGAGAAGAGCAATCGAAGCCGTGTTGAGATCGACACCGACGTGGTTGACGGCGGATTCTACGGTGGCATCGAGTGTTCCCGTGAGCTCTTTCTGGTTGACATCGTGCTGGTATTGTCCAACACCGATCGCCTGCGGATCGATTTTGACAAGCTCGGCCAGCGGATCCTGTACGCGGCGCGCAATGGATACGGCACCGCGGATCGTGACATCATATTCCGGCAGCTCATCTTTGGCGAGCTTTGAAGCAGAATAGACGGAGGCGCCGGCTTCACTCGTGATGATATAATGTACATCGAGCTTGTTGTCACGAATGAGCTGGGCTGTGAATTCTTCCGTCTCATAGGAGGCTGTGCCGTTGCCGATGGAGATCAGCGTGACATGATGTTTTTTGATGAGTGAAAGAACCTTTTGGGCAGATTCCTTCCGGCGGTCTTCACTCATCGTGAGATAAAGCACGCCGTGATCGATAACCTGTCCGGTAGGGTCGACAATCGCCATTTTGCAGCCGGTGCGATAGCCCGGGTCAAGGCCCATGACGGTGTGTCCGCCCAGTGGGGCCTGCAGCAGGAGCTGACGCAGATTTACGCCAAAGATGTGAATGGCCTGTTTTTCGGCATTTTCTGTGAGTTCGGAGCGGATTTCCCGTTCGAGTGCAGGGAAAAGCAGGCGTTTATAGCCGTCCTCGATAGCAAGATGAAGCTGTTCACGGAAAATAGATGGCTGACGGAAAATGCCCGCATAGATGTTTTCGATGTTTGTCTCGTGATCGGTCAGTAATTTGACCTTCAGGCAGCCTTTTTTTTCGCCGCGGTTAATCGCCAGGATGCGATGTGAAGGAAGTGTATGTACAGGTTCTTTGTAATCGGCATACATCAGGAAAGTCTGGCTGTCTTCGGCCTTCTCGTCGAGCTCCGTGGCAATTTCGCCGCCCTGCCAGAGCTGCCTGCGCAGTTTTTTACGCAGTTCCGCACCTTCCATGATGGTTTCGGCCACGATGTCCATGGCACCGCCCAGAGCATCCTCGGCAGAGACGACTCCTTTTTCCTCATTAATGTAGGCAGCAGCCTGGTCTGCGGCTGAGCCCGTTGTCTCTGCCTGTGCGAGCATGGCAGCAGCCAGCGGCTCCAGGCCCTTTTCACGCGCAATTTGTGCGCGGGTACGGCGTTTTTGCTTATAAGGGAGATACAGGTCTTCAAGGTCTTGCAGTTTTGTTGTTTTTTCGATGGATGCACGAAGTTCCGGTGTGAGTTTACCTTGTTCTTCGATGTTTTTCAGGATATCTTCCTGACGTTTTACCAAATTGCGAAGATAGGCGAGACGTTCCTCGATAGTACGTACCTGCTCTTCGTCAAGTTCTCCAGTGGCTTCCTTGCGGTAACGGGAGATGAATGGGACCGTATTTCCTTCATCCAGAAGATGAATCACTGCCTCAGCCTGCCGGGGTTTAATATGTAATTCATGTGCAATTGCTGCACTGATTTCTTCGATGATCATAGCATGCCTGCTTTCTATAAATAGTATTGTACAGATAGTATAGATTATAGCATATTTTTCTCAGGGCGTGTTGTCTCCGTATGGTGCAGCAGGTTGGACCGCAGAAATTTAAATAAAAATTGTTATTGATTATGACTGAAACTTTATTGACAAGTCATGCATAAACTAGTAAAATAGGACTAGATGAAAAGAGAATTTATATTTTGTTAGTATTTTTTAATAATGGAGAATATTTACTAAAGAATACTAAAACCTTGGAGGTGAGAACGCTATGTTAGAGGTAAGGCAGGTAACCGAACTTTTGCGTGGTAAGGGATTTAAGGTTACACCGCAGCGTCTGGCTGTATATGAGGCCTTGAGCAAAACAAAAGCACATCCGAATGCAGAGGCCATTTACAATGAGCTTCAGCCGCATTATCCTACGATGAGCCTGGCAACGGTTTATAAGACGTTGGATATTCTGAGTGAGATTGGTCTTATTCAGATATTGAATGTCGGTGAAGAAAGCTTCCGTTATGACGCAAACACGGACAGCCATCCTCATGTACGTTGCATGGCGTGTGGCCGCGTAGATGATATCTTTGATGTAGATGATGCTGCATTCATGGATAAGATTGCAGAAAAGACGGCTTATCGTATTTCCGGCAAGCAGTTTTACTTTTACGGAATCTGTCCGGAGTGTCAGAAAAAGATGAAGAGTGTTCATTGATTCCAGATCAGACAGGCGCCGCTTTGCGGCGCTTTTTATTTTGGCAGAGAAACGGAGTGAAAGGATCAGCATGCAGGTTTCAGTACTCGCAAGTGGAAGCAAGGGGAATTCTACCTATATTGAAATGGATGGCACACGGCTGCTCGTTGATGCAGGCGTCAGTACGCGCCGCATCCGACAGGAACTCGCAGTGCTGGATGTGGATATCCGGACGCTGGATGGTATTTTTATCACGCATGAGCACAGAGATCATATCAAAGGGCTCACGACGCTTTCCAAGCAATATCATGTGCCGATTTTTACCAGACAGCAGACATTTTCGTCAATGTACTGTGTGGATACGATTCCACCGGAGTGTTTTCAGGAAATAAAGGATACGGTGCGGCTGGGCAGACTTTCTGTGGAGGCATTCAATATCCCGCATGATGCAGCGGATCCCGTGGGCTATCGTATCCGGGGCAGCCGGTGCTGTACCGTTGCGACTGATCTGGGGTTTGTAACCAGCAGTGTTCAGGCCGCTATTGAAGGAGCTGATGTGCTGGTGCTGGAGGCCAATCATGATCCGGAGCTCCTGCGCAACGGCAGCTATCCCTGGGCTCTGAAACGGCGTATTCTGAGCAATCGCGGTCATTTGTCCAACAGTGATGCAGCCTGGGCGCTTGTGCGCATGAAACAGCATCCGAGGGCAGTGTTCCTGGCGCATATGAGTGAAGAAAATAATCGTCCGGAAATTGTCCGAAAAACTGTGCAGGAGATACTTGCACAGCAGGGAATTGGTGATATAATGGCATTACAGCTGGCTCAACAAAATGAGGCTGTGAGGCTGAGAGAGCCGCTGTCGTAAAATAAAAAAGTGCTTTTAGGAGGTATGAACATGAAGAGTCTTTTCAGTCAGAAAAAGCCGTTGATGACGGTGCTTCTGGGCGTATTTGTTGTGGGGGCGGTGCTTTTTGCCGGATGTACGAGCAGCAATGCCAAGACGCCGAGTAGTTCATCGGGAGCGGCACAAACGCAGCAGAGCGACAGGGCCATATCGGATGCGCGCAATACTCCGGCTGTGCGGGCTGCCAAGGCAGTCGGTCCTGCCGTCGTCGGCATCACGAATAAGGCAGTTGCCCGGGACTGGTTCAACAATCCGGTGGAAACGCAGGGGGTTGGTTCCGGTGTGATCTTTAAGAGCGATGGCTATATTGTTACCAATAATCATGTCATCAGCGGTGCAAAGGAGATCATGGTATCCTTGGCAGATGGCCGCAGCTTCAAGGGCAAGGTCGTTGGCGCTGATGAAGTCACGGATATTGCGGTTGTCAAAATCGATGCAAACGATTTGCCGACAGCAAGCTTTGGCAATTCCGATGATATCGTCGTAGGCGAGCCGGCAATTGCCATCGGCAATCCGATGGGCCTTGAATTTCAGGGAACGGTCACGAGCGGTGTGATCAGTGCACTCAACCGTACGCTTGATATCAGTGAGCGCCGTGTGAAGCTTTTGCAGACGGATGCGGCCATCAGCCCGGGCAACTCGGGTGGTGCGCTGGTGAATGCGGATGGACAGGTCATCGGCATCAACAGTGCGAAAGTAGCAGCCAATGGTGTGGAAGGCATGGGCTTTGCTATTCCAATCAATACGGTGCAGCAGGTCATCGATCAGCTGATGTCAACGGGCTACGTCGTACGTCCATATCTTGGGGTAGGCGTATTTGATAAAGAAACAGCAGCACGTGCGGGCTATGAGCTCAATGTGGATGCAGGCGTCTATGTGCGCCAGCTCACCATCAACGGCCCGGCAGACAAGGCTGGTCTGCAGCGCGGCGATATCATTCTGAAGGTTGATGATACGGCGGTGAATACGGTAACGGATCTTCGTGCGGCAATCGCTGATCATAAGGTCGGCGATAGTGTCAAGGTTCAGTTCGAACGCAGCGGCAGCAAACAGACCGTGGATATCACCTTGGAAGAAATGCCGCAGGATAACAAATAATCGATGAGGATACAGATTGTAACGGCAGGAAAAATCAAGGAAAAGTATCTTACGCAGGGCATTGCGGAGTTCATGAAACGCCTTACGCCATTTGCACAGATGAAGATCATCGAGATCCATGAGGAAAAGATGAAGGACAATCCGTCTGAAGCCGAGAAAGAACAGACTTTGCAGGCTGAGGGCGAGCGCCTGTTGAAACAGGTGCCGCAGGGAAGCTATCTCATTGTACTCGATGTGTATGGCCGTCAGGCTTCCTCGGAGGAGCTTGCGGCGCGCATCGATGACCTGGGGCTTAAAGGGCGCAGCAATATCACGTTCCTGATCGGCGGTGCGTTCGGGCTTTCGCAGGAGGTAAGGACTGCGGCAGATGAGCTGCTGTCCTTTTCCCGCATGACCTTCACGCATCAAATGGTACGCCTGCTGCTCGTCGAGCAAATCTACCGCGCGTTCAAAATAAACCGCGGTGAAAAATATCATTGGTAACAGGAAAGCCCATAACTACAGCGGTTATGGGCTTTTTCTTTTGGTGAAGCGTAATAGAATTGTAATATTATTTTGCCTTGTGGATTTCGCCGATATGTTTTTGAGTATCATAAACCGAAGTATCCATACCATGCGGCAATGATGCGGGCACGGTTCAAGAGCAGGTACCGGGTGATCTTGCAGGGCTTTTTGTCGTGTGCTGTTCTGGTCAGGCCCTTTTAGTCTGGCAGTATGGAGGGACTATCCGTGATTGTCGACAAAATGACGATGGTTTGTGTTTTCACGATGCCCGGATGATTCTTGATGCGGGTCAGGAGCTTTTCCAGCGTGCGGGTATTTTCGGTCAGGATTTTCAGGGAATAGTCAAAATCTCCGGTGATATAGTAGCATTCTTTGATTTCCGGCTCGTCTTTGACAAGTTCGGTGAAATGATCGCCATGTCCGGGGTTGTCAAAGCGCAGGAACATGAGTGCCATGAGATGCTTGTTCAAAAGCGCCGGGTCAAGAATGGCCGTATATTGCTTGATGACGCCTGAGGCCTCAAGCTTTTTCAGCCGTTCACTGATTGCTGGCATGGAAAGTGCGATTTCCGAGCTCAGGTCGGAGATGGTAATGCGGGCATTCTGCTGCAGTTTTCGCAGGATTTTTTTATCGATATCGTCCATTCAGGGCACCGCCATTCTATAATAAGATATTCTTTCATTATAACGCCATTGTTCAGGGTTTTCCAGAGAAAAACTCTGAACAATGGCGTTTCAGCTTTTTTGCAGGGAAAAGGCCGAGAATCCGGTATTTATCTGGATTTTGTGGTATAATATCGGTTAAGATAGGGTCTCTGCGGATGCAGCAGACGTGTTTTGGGGTGAATGAGCAAAAGATGGATAAGAATCGAAAACAGATCCAGAGGAATGTAACGATAGCAGTACTTATTGTTCTTGGCTGTATCGTGCTGATTTTTGTACGTTATGCCTGGATACAGCTGGCAGAAGGGCGTGAAATGTCGGAGCGCGTACGCTCACAGACGGGGGAAGAGCGCCTGCTCCAGTCTCCGCGCGGAGCCATCACTGATCGTAATGGGCGTGAGCTGGCTGTGAGCTCACTGACGCAGTCGCTTTTTGTTGACCCGGGCCATGTGAAGGATGCAGATACTCTGGCAGCGCAGCTGTCACCGCTCATTCAGCTCAGTGAAGATGAAATCAAGGCAGATATTGCAGTTGGTGGAGGTTTTGTCTGGGTGAAGCGGCGCATGGAGCCTGAGGAAGTCAACGCAGTAAAGAAGCTGATCCGGGAGCAAAGCTATGGGGATTGTCTCAATTTCCGGGATGAGGCCAAGCGTTACTATCCGAACGATGTGCTTGCTGCGAATGTATTGGGATTTGTCGGTACAGATGATAAGGGGCTTGATGGCATTGAGCAGGAGTGTGACAGTCTGATCAAGGGAGAAGCAACTGAGTCCTTTGTGCTTACGGATGGGAAGGCGCGGCCTATCCTGGATTCGATTTTTTCCAAACGGCGGTATGAGGGAGACCGCTGTAAGACGGTAGAACTTACCATAGACAGCACGGTCCAGTTCATTGTTGAGCAGGAACTGGACAAGGCTATGGCTGAAAACGGGCCGAAGGCCATTACCGCGGTTGTGATGAACCCAAAAACGGGTGAAGTGCTTGCCATGGCTTCCAGGCCGTCCTATAACCCAAACCGCTTTGCGGAGTACAATGCCGAGGTTTGGAAGAATCGGGCGGTTTCCTTTATCTATGAACCGGGCTCGACCTTTAAGTCGGTGGTGGCGGCAGGAGCACTGCAGGAAAAGGTCGTATCGCCGAATCAGGTCTTTGTCGATCCTGGCTATGTCATGGTATCCGGCCGCCGCATCCAGAACTGGAATGGTGAAAGCTTTGGTACGGTGACGTTTACGGATGTGGTCAAGAACTCCTTGAATACAGGCTTTGCTCAGGTAGGACTGCGGCTTGGGGCAGAGAATCTCACGAAATATGCACAGCTCTTTGGCTTTGGTGTGCCGACCGGAATCGAGCTGCCGGCTGAGGAAAAAGGAATTCTGTTCAATCCAAAGGATATGAGGGATTCTGATATTGCGACGATGGCAATCGGGCAGAGCATTGCCGTCACACCGCTGCAGCTGGTGACGGCAATGTCTGCCATTGCGAATGACGGAGTGCTGCTGAAGCCGCATATCATCAAGTCCATCAAGAATGCGGATGGTTCGGTTTATCGGGAGACGCAGCCGGAAGAGGTGCGCCGGACGATTGAGTCTGCAACAGATAAGACCCTGGTAGGGCTGCTGGAGCAGGTCGTTGCTTCGGGCGGCGGCAAGAAGGCGGCGGTCAAAGGCTACCGTATCGGCGGCAAGACAGGTACCGCGCAGAAGATTCGTGAGGATGGTGCAGGCTATATGGATGGGCACTACATTGCATCCTTCTGTGGTTTTGCACCGGTAGAGGATCCGCAGCTGGCCGTTCTGGTCATGATCGATGATCCGTCAGGCATCTTCTATGGTGGTCAGATTGCGGCTCCGGTTGCGAGCTCGATTTTCTCACAGCTTTTCCGCTATCTGCATATTGAGCCGTCCAGCGATCCCTTTGCAGGCATGGATAAGGGACATGAGACTGTACCGAGAAACTTACCCAAAACTACGCAGCAAAATGCAGCACAGGGGAAGATCGTCGTGCCGGATCTTCGCGGCAAGACCATCCGTGAGGCAGCGCAGGAGCTTTCTGCTATCGGTCTGAAGATGGATTCGGATGGCTCCGGGGTTGCGCAGAGCCAGAGTGTGCCGCCAAACAGCGTTGTGGATACAGGAACAGAGGTTACAGTTTATTTCAAACCGGAATAGGAAGGAGCGCCGCATTGCGGCGCTTTTTTACGGATTGGCACATATTTTTACATAAGATTCAGATATATATTCAAATGATGATTATTTAAGAAAACACAAAAATAAGAAAAATCCTTCCTAAATTGGTCAAAAATAGCCAGAATATTCAACGTGTTTATTTGTCTACTAGTGAAGTATAAATTTTGATAATGATACACTTTTTTATCGTATTGGAAAATATTCTTATTTTTCTGTTGCTTGTGAAAAAAATAATTTGCAAAATAAATTTTTCACAAACAATAAACAACAGGAATTTTTAAAGCGAGGTAGAATAGATATAAGTAATACCTGCGAAGAAGTCGGAGGAAATCAGAGCTGAGTAAGCGGAAGGATGAGAAAAATGAAGACAGAACAAGGCTGGGTCATTGAGGCTGACGGAAGTATGGCAAAGATACGTGTAGGGCGTCATGCGGATTGCAGCAGCTGCGGGGCCTGTGCATCAGCCCAGAATATGGTGATTGATGCATTGAATCCTTTGGCAGCCAGACCGGGGCAGCGTGTGCGCTTTGAAATGAAGGAAACCAATATTCTTCAGGGTGCGTTCATGGTCTTCGTCATGCCTCTTCTCTGCGCTGCGCTGGGGGGATTTCTTGGCGGGAAGGCAGGTATGGCGTGGGGGTGGGATACTACGCAGGCGGCTGTTCTGGGGGCAGTCCTCTTCTTTGTGTTTTCCTTGATCGGCGTCAAGCTTTATGATAAAGCTGTTGGCAAAAGACAGAATCTGAAGCCGGTCATCGTTGAAATCTTATCATAAAGCTGTCGGCTGTTCATGCAGCTGGCAGGGAAGTATTTGTCTTATATTTTGATATGGGGTGATGATTCATGTTCAAGAGTTTTCTCGGGGGTATCCATCCGCGGGATGGCAAGCAGTACGCGATGGACAAGGCCATCGAGACACCGCCGCTTCCGGCCGAAGTCGTAATACCGATGGGCCAGCATATTGGTGCACCGTGTACGCCGGTGGTCAAGGTGGGAGATCATGTGAAACGCGGGCAGCTCATTGGTACGAGCGAGGCCTTTATGCATGCGGATATCCATGCATCGCTTTCGGGGGATGTCGTGAAGATTGACAAGATGCCGCATTCGGGCAGCGTGACCTGTACGGCTGTGGTAATCAAGAGCGATGGCCTGGATGAATGGGCAGATGGACTGCCTGTACAGCGCGATTGGAAGAGCATGGAAAAAGAAGACATCCTGGCTGCGATTCAGCAGGCTGGTGTCGTCGGTATGGGCGGCGCGACGTTTCCGGCACATATCAAGCTCAAACCGGCAAAGCCAATCGATGTGCTCATCATCAATGGTGCGGAATGCGAGCCATATCTGACTGCAGACTACCGGCTGATGCTTGAGGAAACAGAGCGCCTGGTGACCGGTGTGCAGATCCTGCAGAAGCTTCTTGGCGTGAAGAAGTGCTTTATCGGCATCGAGAACAACAAGCCGAAGGCAATCGAGACCTTGCAAAAGGCTTTCCAAGGTGTGGAAGGTGCTGAGGTTGCAGCACTCAAGACGAAATATCCGCAAGGGGCAGAGAAAATGCTCATCAAGGTCATCACGGGCCGGGAGGTTCCCTGCGGCGGTCTGCCGATGGATGTCGGCGCAGTCGTACAGAATACCGGGACTGCGGCAGCGATTGCTGATGCGGTTGTGCGCGGCATCCCGCTTACGGAGCGCATTACGACCGTGTCGGGTGATGCCATCAGGGAGCCGAAGAATCTGCGGCTGCGCATCGGTACGACATACCGCGAGGCCATCGGATATTGCGGCGGCTTCAAGGAAACGCCGGATAAGCTGCTGGCAGGCGGACCGATGATGGGGATGGCGCAGTTCTCGCTTGACGTGCCGGTCATGAAGGGCTCGTCGGGCATCCTGGGGCTCACGAAAAAGGTTACGGAACATGGACCGGAATCACCCTGTATCCGCTGCGGGCGCTGCGTGCAGGCCTGCCCGATGGGCCTGATCCCGAGCATGCTGAGCATACTTTCAGAGCGCAAAGACTTTGCGAGTGCAAAGGATGATTATGGCCTCTTCAACTGTGTGGAATGTGGCTGCTGCACGTATACGTGTCCGGCCAAGCGCAATATCGTACAGTATATCAAGCAGGCAAAGGCAGAGTGCAAAGCCCAGATGGCTCGCGATAAGGCCAAGGCTGTAAAGAAGCAGGAGGCGGGAAAATGAGTTTGGAAAATGGTGCACAGGCAGCTGTGCAGAAGACACAGGCAAAACCGCAGCCGGCAGCAGATCCGATGTTTACGGTTTCTGCATCGCCGCATATCCGCTGCGATGAAACGATACAGCATATCATGTGGCAGGTCAATCTGGCGCTTGCGCCAGCAGCCATTTTTGCGGTGTGCTGGTTTGGCGTACCGGCACTCATCAATATGGCCGTAGGCATCATTGCGGCTGTTGTATCAGAGTACATATGGGAAAAAGCCATGGATAAACCGATTACGGCTTTTGATGGCAGTGCCTGCCTCACCGGACTTCTGATGGCGATGTCCATGTCACCGGCTTTGCCGGCCTATATGGTGGCAATCGGTGCAATTTTGGCCATCGTCGTTGCCAAGCAGTCGATGGGCGGACTTGGCTTCAATATTTTCAATCCGGCGCATGTCGGGCGTGCTGCGCTCATGGTTTCCTGGCCGGTTGCCATGACGACCTGGACTTCGTTCCAGCCGGGCGTCGATGTCGTGACAAGCGCGACACCGCTCAACATCCTGAAGATGCAGGGCTATGATGCACTGGTCAATACCTTTGGCGGCAATGCAGCCATGTACAAGGCGATGCTTCTGGGCACGCGCAATGGCAGTCTGGGCGAGACGTCGACGATCCTGCTCGTGCTTGGCGGCCTTTATCTGATCTGGCGCGGCTATGTGAACTGGATCGTACCGGTCTGCATGATTGCGACAGTCGGCATTCTGACCTGGATGTTTGGCCCCGCAGGGCTTTTTACAGGAGATCCGCTTTTCCATATGATGGCTGGAGGACTCATCATCGGTGCATTCTTTATGGCAACGGATATGGTTACCATCCCGATTACCATCAAGGGGCAGATCATTTTTGCGGTCGGTGCAGGTGCTCTTACCGTACTCATCCGTCTCGTGGGCGGTTATCCGGAGGGCGTGTGCTATTCCATCCTTCTCATGAATGCAGTGACACCGCTTATTGATCGTTTGGTAAAACCGCGTATTTTCGGAGCAGGAGGTCAGAAATAATGGCGAATCATGAAGAGAATCATTCGATATTCAAAATAGCCTTCAATCTCATTATGGCCTGCTTCATTTCCGGCTGCGTCATTGGTGTGGTTTATTTCATTACTGCGCCGGTTGCAGCGCAGAAGGCCGAGGTCATGAAACAGGATTCGATGAAGGAGCTCGTAAAGGATGCAGAGTCTTTCAAGCCGGTCAGCGGCAAGGATAACTGGTTCGAAGCGCAAAAGGCTGGCAAGACCATTGCGTATGTCGTTCCCGGCGAGAGCAAGGGCTATGGCGGCAAGATCAAGATGCTGGTCGCCGTGACGGCAGACGGAAAGGTCATTGACTACAGCATTCTGGAGCATAACGAGACGCCGGGACTTGGCGATAATGCCTCGAAGCCGGCCTTCCGCAGCCAGTTCAAGGATAAGAGCTCCGAGCAGCTCGTTGTTGTCAAGGACAAATCCAAGGCAGAAAATATCCAGGCGATGACTGGCGCGACCATTTCCTCACGTGCGGTGACCAAGGCAGTCAAGGGTGCCGTGGATGAAGTCGTTGCGTTTACGGGAGGGAAATAAGATGAAAGAACTTTGGCAGATTTTCAGCAAGGGTCTTCTCGATGAAAACCCGATCTTTATCCTGGCCCTGAGTCTTTGTCCTGCACTGGCTGTTACGACGACCGTGCAGAACGGCCTCACGATGGGCCTTACGGTTACCTTCGTCATTACGACGAACAACGTGGTTGTCTCGATTGTGCGCCGCTGGGTGAATCCGAAGGTGCGTGTGCCGGTCTATATCACGTCCATCGCGACAATCGTAACGGTGGCACAGCTTGTGCTGCAGGCATATTTTCCGGTGCTCTATAAGGCACTGGGCATTTATCTGGCACTCGTCGTCGTGTTCGCGATCATCCTTGCACGTGCTGAGGTGTTCGCTTCGAAGAACGGTGTGGTCAAATCCTTCTGTGATGGTTTTGGCATGGGCTGCGGCTTCACGCTGGCCATGGTATCTATTTCGGTCATCCGTGAGCTCATCGGAGCCGGTACGCTCTGGGGCATTCCGGTATTCGGTGCAGGCTATGATCCAATGCTTATGATGGTGCTTCCTCCTGGTGCGTTCATTCTGATCGGCTATATGGTAGCCGGCGTCAAGACATGGAACGCAAAACGTGAAGCAAAACGTATAAAGGAGGGTGAAGCCTGATGGGTGAGTATCTTACACTCTTTATCGGCGCGGTTGTTGTCAACAACTTCGTTTTGACCAAATTCCTTGGTCTTTGTATCTTCTTTGGTATTTCCAAGAACCTCAGTGCATCCGTCGGCATGGGCATGGCCGTTACCTCGGTCATGACGATGAGCTCGATTCTGGCCTGGCTGGTTTACAATTTCATTCTGGTACCGTTCAATCTTACTTTTCTTGCGACCATTGTCTTTGTCGTGCTCACGGCAAGCTTTGTACAGCTTTTGGAGCTCATCATCAAGAAGCAGGCACCTGCGCTTTATAATATGTGGGGCATATACCTTTTGCTCATTGCTACGAACTGTATCGTGCTGGCTGTACCGCTTTTGAATGTAGAGAACAGCTATACGTTCATGAAGAGCGTAGTCTTTTCCATTGGCTCCGGCCTTGGCTTCGCACTCGCCATCATTCTCATGGCTTCACTGCGTGAGAAGCTGGCCTATGCAGATGTACCGAAGCCGCTGCAGGGCATCGGTATCGCGTTTATTCTTGCGGGCATGCTCTCACTTGCATTCCTGGGCTTCTCGGGTATGCTTTAATTGAACAGGAAGGGATGAAGATCAATGAATACGGCAATCATGATTCTTGTGGTCATGGTGGGCATCGGAGCCTTTTTCGGCTTTGTGCTGGCTTTTGCGAATAAGAAATTTGCGATGGAGGTCAATCCTCTCATCAATGAAGTAGAAGAAATCCTGCCGAAAGGGCAGTGCGGCGCCTGTGGCTTTGCGGGCTGTGCAAAGTATGCGGAGGCTGTTGTCGAGGATCCTGAAGTTGCACCGAATCTCTGCGTACCGGGCAAGGCAGCTGTGGCTGCCAAGGTGGCAGAGCTCACGGGAAAGAAGGCAGAGGAAACCGAGCCGCGGTATGCGCATCTCAAGTGCCGCGGTACGGAGACTGCAGCACTTGCGGCCTATCACTATCAAGGCGTGCCGGACTGTGCAGCGGCCAAGCTCATTCAGGGCGGTCCGAAGAGCTGCAAATTTGGCTGTATTGGTTTTGGCAATTGTGTGCGTGTCTGTCCGTTTGATGCACTCTCTATGGGCGATGACGGGCTGCCTGTCGTGGACAAGGCAAAATGCACGGGCTGCGGCAAATGTGCGCAGACCTGTCCGCAGCAGATCATCTCGCTTACTCCGTTCAGCGCACCGGTCGAAGTGAGCTGCAGCTCACATGACAAGGGGGCTGCTGCCCGCAAGGCCTGCAAGAATGCCTGCCTTGGCTGCGGTCTCTGCATGCGCAATTGTTCGCATGGGGCAATCAAGATCGAGAACAATCTTGCTGTCGTCAATCCGGGCATCTGCAAGACTTGTGAAGAACCAACCTGTCTGGCAAAATGCCCGACGAAGGCCATTGAGTCGATGATCGCTCCGGCAGGAAAAGAAGAAAAAACGGCGTAATACATAAGGGTGCTGAGCAATCGGTACCCTTATTTTTATGGTGAGAATGGAGAATTTATGCAGAGATTTAGAATGTTTTTTTGCTGTGTGTTCCTCCTGCTGGCTGTTTCCGGCTGCGGACAACAGAAGGAAAGCTATGAACACAGTGCGGTGGTCATGGATACCGTCGTTACGCTTTCTGCGACAGGGCCGGAGGCGAAGGCTGCGGTGGAGGAAAGCTTCGCCCGGCTGAAGGAACTGGAAGCGATGTGCTCATCAACCATCGATACGAGCGATGCAGCCAGGCTGAAGGAAGCTGCAGGGCGGGAGTATGTGAGGCTTCATCCTGAGGTATATCATATGCTGGAGGTTTCTGAGGCGTATTCGGCGAAAAGCGATGGCGCCTGGGATGTCACCATGGGACCGCTTGTGGAGCTCTGGGGTATCGGCACGGATCAGGCAAGAGTGCCGGCGGAGACGGAGATCCGCGCAGCACTGCGCCTTGTGGGATGGAAGAAGCTGCGGCTTCGCGCAGAGGATCAGAGTGCTATGCTTGCCGAGCCAGGGATGAGTATTGATCTCGGCGGCATCGCAAAGGGAATGGCTGTGGATGAGGTACGCAGGATCTATGCTGCGCATCAGATCAAAAACGGGCTGATCAATATGGGGTCAAGTTCGCTGTATGCATTGGGCAGGAACAAGGAAGGCAAGGCATGGAATATCGGAATCAAGCATCCGCGCAGTGAGGAAAACGATACGTATCTGGGCATCATTTCCTTGGAAAATCAGGCATTGTCAACGTCCGGCGACTATGAACGCTTCTTTATGCAGGATGGAAAGCGCTATCATCATATCCTGGACCCGAAAACCGGCTATCCGGCAGAAAATGGGGCGATGAGCGATACTATTGTCGCAGATGGCAGCATTGAGGATGCAGGCATGCTGTCCGATCTCCTGACGACGACGGTCTTTGTCCTGGGGCCGCAAAAAGGGCAGCAGTTCCTGGATACGCTGCCGCAGGAAGTGCAGGGGGAGATCACCAGCAAGGATTTTCAGCTTTACCCGGTTCATGGTTTTGAAAAATTCATCCGGGAGCTGCATCGGGACTTTCATCAGAAAATGTGAGTGCCAGAAGGATTATTTTCTTGTTTTGCCGAAATAGCTCTATATAAAGTTATTTGCAATGTGTTACAATATGAATGAATATCAGTGGATAACATTTATTGATAAAAGGACGGGGGATGACTATGGCAGGTGAACATTATGCATTTACTAAGGAGTATTACACGGGAATCGAGTCCATCGACAAAGAACATGCCAGATTGTTTGAGATTGCCAATAGGGCGTATGAGCTGCTGACCAATCAGTTTATGGCAGATAAATATGACCAGATTGTAGCCATCATGACAGAACTTCGGGACTATACCAAGACGCATTTTGCGCATGAAGAGGAATACATGATGGGCAAGGGCTATCAGCACCGCTGGAGCCAGAAGGTGCAGCATCTGAACTTCATCAAGAAGCTGGATGAGGCGGATTTCAGGCAGATCGATGAGAGCCAGCATCAGGCATTGCTCGATGTGCTGGACTTCCTGGCGAAATGGCTGCAGGGACATATCAAGGGCATGGACCGCAGAATCGGTGGAGCCGAAAAATAAGCAGCAGCAGGGACAGATACGGTTTGTGTCTGTCCTTTTTAATGGAATTTTAAGAAACGCTTGCTTTCGAAAAGGAAAAAAGTTATGATGTAGAAGTATTTTTACATAAGGGATGGAGAGTTATGGATTTATTTACATTGGGAACCAAACTATACGATTGCAGGCGGAAAATCAACTACCGCTGCGTGCTTGTCTTTATGGTGCGCTCGATGATGCATCATGGGGAATCGAAGGCTTTGCAGGAATTCCTGCAGCAGACGGAGATGCGAAAGCGTTTTTTTGCGGCACATCCGCAGGTGTTTGCCCAGCTTACACGGCAGTTTTTCTTTCGGAACTCCAGGGCTGCTGAGCGCCTGACGGCGATTACGCAGACCTTTCAGGTGATGGAGAGAAGTTTTTCGGATAAGGCATTGGAATATTTATATCTGGATGAGCAGAAGCCGCTGCATTTATGGGAAATGCCCTACGGCGAAGAGCATACGCTGTCTTTGGAAATGTTTTTCCGGAATGGCGAGATCCGTGAGGGATCGATGACCCTGGCGCTTTGTCTTGATGGTGAGTTCGTTTATCATATCAACTTCTGGTGTGCGCAGGAGGGAGAAAAGCAAGTTCTTTATATTGGCTGCCATCAAGGTTCCAAGCATGGTCTGGAAGTCAACAAAGAGCTTACGAAGGCTTTTTTTGGCTACCGTCCAAAGAACTTTATTTTGTATGCTCTGCGTATTCTGGCGAAAGAATTGGCGGTGGATGAACTCAGGGCTGTGTCGAATTATGGTTTTTATGCGAATAACCATATCCGCAAAAATCGCAAGCTGCTGGTTTCCTATGATAAGTTCTGGAAGGAATGCGGCGGGGAGATTATGGCAGATCAACGTTTCTTTACACTGCCGCTCATTGAACCGCGTAAGACGATGGAGGAGGTTCCGACGAGAAAGCGGGCAGTCTATCGTAAACGCTTTGCTTTTTTGGATGCGTTGGAGGAAGATTTGCAGAAGACGCTGCAAAAGAATTTTCGGTAATTTTTCCATTTTACCTGCATTTATGAAAAACTCCTTGACAAGGAGTCTGGATAGGCGTATCTTATACACATAGACAAATACATTTTGGCAGTAAACATTCGATGATGAGAAAGAGTAGATAAGAAGTGAACCTGCAGAGAGCCAGCGGTTGGTGCGAGCTGGTGGCAAGCTTTTGATTGAAGATCATCTCTGAGAAGTGCAGCTGAAGCTCGCTGAGTTCGTAAGCTGCAACGTTTGTTCCACGTTACAGGAAACGCGTATGGCTGTACGTTGATGAGTGCTATGGGCGCTATGCTTATAGAACCAGGGTGGTATCGCGGAGAATTCGTCCGTCCCTTGTATGAGGGGCGGACTTTTTTTGTGCTTACGGCCATGCATTTGCCGGAAATTGATGATATTCATAAATGGAAGGATGCGACGATCTTGGAAAATCTGGAGAAGAAAAATACCAGGGCAGGTGCTCTGGCGGCTATCGGGGCTTGTGTGCTATGGGGTGTGCTGCCAATTTACTGGAAGCTTTTATCCGAGGCAACGGCTTATGAGATTTTCACGCATCGTATTTGCTGGTCGTTTGTTTTCATGTTGTTCGTCATTGGTCTGAGCGGCCGCCTTTCCTTTGCCTGGCAGGAAACCAAGGCAGTCCTTTCGGATAGAAGGCGTTCGCTTTATCTGATGGGGGCATCGCTTTTGATCAGCTTCAACTGGCTTACGTATATCTGGTCAGTCAATCATGAGCACATCCTGGAGGCAAGCATGGGCTATTATATCAATCCGCTCATGAATGTAGGCATGGGCATGCTGCTTTTCCATGAAAAGCTGCTGCCGGCCAAGAAGTTCAGCCTGCTGCTGGCGGCCATTGGCATTGTGCATATGACGGTGAATTTCGGTGCGGTTCCCTGGATCTCTCTGGTCCTTGCCGTGACCTTTTCCGGCTATGGCGTATTCAAGAAGCTCGCGCATATCGATCCGGCAACGAGTGTGGCGCTCGAGACATTGTTCGTTATGCCGCCGGCCATCTGTTATCTGTGCTATCTGGCCGGAACGGGCACGGCTCATTTTGCGGTGGATGGAGAGCTTACGCTGCTCTTTATTGGCGCAGGTGCCGTGACTGCTACGCCGATGGTGCTCTTTACCAAGGGTGCGAATCTGCTGCCGCTGAATGTTCTGGGATTTCTGCAGTATATCCAGCCGACCATCAATTTTCTTGTGGGGGTATTCGTATTCCATGAGGCCTTTGGGTTCACGCGGCTTTGCTCGTTTGCCTTCATCTGGCTTGCACTTATTGTATTTTCGTTGTCTGAGCGATTTTCTGTACATAGAAGTTCAGTGAACGAACTATAAGATCTGGGTCCTGCTTTTTGGCAGGACCTTTTGTAGTTTTGCGTGATTTATTGTACAATAGGAAGTAAGAAAAATAGCAGATCGTTCTGTTCCTTCGTGTTTCTTAAGGGGTAGATTTTACAAGGAGAGGAAGTATGGACTTTAAAACGAGAAAGACCCGGCAAAAGCAGAGGATGACAAGGCGGGCTGTCTGGGTAAGCATGGTTTGTTTTGGTTTGATTGTGCTGCTTGGTGCCGCCTATGGCAGCGGCAGGTTTCCTTTCCGGCAGCAGGCTGCTATACAGGCTGCTGTGGAAGAACAGACATTGACGATGGATGAAAAGGCAGATAGAATTGTAGCGGGGATGAGTCTGGCAGAAAAGGTCGGGCAGATGATGATGATCGGTGTGAAGGGAAAGGATGTCAATGATGACAGCCTTTATATGCTGCATGAATATCATATGGGCGGCGTGATCTTTTTTGACCGCAATATGGAAAATAAAGAGCAGGTAAAAAAGTTCACCGATGATTTACAAAAGCAGGCGAATGAAAAAGTGCCGCTTTTCATCGCAGTAGATGAAGAAGGCGGCGAGGTTGCGCGTATGAAGGAGGCGTTCCCACCACCACCTGCACAGAAGAAACTGGGGCAGGAAGGCGATCCGGCTGCAGCGGAACTGTGGGCAGTAAAGACAGCCAAAGGTTTGAAAGAGATGGGATTCAATGTAAACTTTGCACCAGTAGCGGATGTTGGCTCGAACGATACACGTTCTTACAGCAAGGATCCAGCTGTTGTGACAAATTTTGTGCGTGCAGCAGCGAAAGGGTACGAGCAGGAAAAAATCATGTATAGTCTGAAGCATTTCCCAGGTATTGGCAAGGGAAAGGTTGATTCACATATTGATGCAGACCAGATCCAGGCAGACAGCAAGACACTTGCGAGTGAGGATTTCGTACCATTTCAGATGATGATCCAGGAGAAAGATCCGGATGGGTATTTTATTCTCGTTTCGCATTTGACTTATCCTGTGTTGGACGCAGAACAACCGGCCAGTTTGTCCAAAAAGATTGTAACCGGTGTCCTGCGCGACGAAATGGGCTATAAGGGGCTGATCATTACCGATGATATGGAAATGGGAGCAGTAGCGAAGCATTATGATTTCAGGGAACTTGGCGTCCGGGCCGTCAAGGCGGGAGTTGACATCGTAATGGTTTGTCATGAATATGAGCATGAAACTGCAGCCTATAACGGGCTGCTCAAAGCTGTACAGGATGGTGAAATCAGTCAGGAACGTATCGATGATTCTGTGAGACGGATTGTCCGGGCTAAACTCTTGAATTTATTGTGATAAGTGATGAAAAAAGGTGTGTGATGGAATGAATAAAATCATGACGATACTGGGCGTCCTGTGTCTGGGCGCAATGACCTTTGCCGGTTCGGTCCAGGCTGCATCCATTGCTAAGGATGGACCGGAAACAAAGGCGGATTATTGGACAGCGGGGACAGAAGACGGCAATCGGGTTTTGCTGGATGCGAAGGGTGTACAGCAGCTGAATGAGAAATTGCGTGCGAAGTGTGACGCGCTTTGCGATTTAAAGAATTTTCCGCAGAAGCTGGATGGGAATAAGGTTACCGAGTATATTGCAGCAAGTCTTCCTGAGGCAGGTACTTATTATCGGGATGGTGCGGTGCTGTCGGATAATGCCTATAACGGGCTGATGGACCGTACCGTTGCTACGCCGGTGGATGAGGATACGGTTGTGCGCTATGCTGTGACGGTGCAGCGTGCAAATCTGAGGATGCTGCCGACGGATGAGGGCTGGTATGATGGCCCTACGCCAATGGATCAGCATTATGATGATCTGCAGAATACCGCGGTGGATCCCTCGGAGCCGCTTGCTGTGCTTGCGGACAGTGATGATGGTGCCTATGTTTTTGTGCAGATGCGGTATTATCGCGGCTGGATCAATAAGTCGGCCATTGCTTTTACGAATCGTGCAACCTGGCTGACTTATGTCGAGCCAAAGGAATTTCTTGTTGTGACGAAAAATCGTTATACGGTGAAGAATGAATGGGAGAAGGAACAGCTGTATCAGCTGGGAAGCCGCATTTCCCTGCTGGGTCATCAAGGCAGGCAGTGGATCGTGCGCGTGCCGCAGCAGCGCTATAATGGACAGTTAGCTGAAGGCAAGGCTTTTGTACCGATGGATGAAAACAGTCTGCATGCCGGCTATCTGCCGTATACGCGCAATAATGTCCTGCGTTCGGCGTTCAAGCTTTTGGGAGACGTCTATGGCTGGGGCGGAGCTGATGATAGTGTGGACTGCTCTGCGCTTACGATGGACGCTTACCGTACGGTTGGCATCGAGCTGCCGCGCAATGCTTCCCAGCAGGAAAAGGCGGCACTCCACAGTGTTTCACTGAAGGGTATGGACGTCAATGAACGCAGCAGGGCTTTGTTTTCAGCAAAACCGGGCGATATCCTGTTCCGCCGCGGTCATGTGATGCTTTATCTTGGCCGTAACGCGGCTGGTGAGCCGCGTATCCTGCATTCAGCGAGCAGCTATTATGATTATGCGAATGGCCGGCTGCAGAAGCAATATATCCGGCAGGTACTTGTGTCTGATTTGTTTTTCCTGAATCGTGCCGGAGATACGAATCTTTCTGTTTTGACAAGTATCGGGTCTTTATAAAGAAAAACACCTGTTTCTCTGACATGAGAAACAGGTGTTTTTTATAGTGCATTTTGAAAGGCACGCTGCAGGGAAGTATATTGTTCAGGCGTAATCGTGATTTTGCCATGCAGCAGGCCGATGAGATTTTCTTCTTTCAGGCTGGTGACGCTGCGGTTAACTGTTTTGATGCTCGTGCCGATTTCATCGGCAATCTGCTGACGGTCCTCCCGCAGGATAAATGGAACGGGAGCAAAGGCATCATAACGTTTGAGCAGATAGCTTTGCAGCTTTTGCAGGCCGGGCAGGAATTTTATGCGGCCATTCTCATTTGAGGTCGGATAGCTTTTTTCGGCAATGATCCGCGCGAGCAGAAAGGCGAGTGAGGCACTGCCCTGAACCCATTCGATGAAAACCTCTGCCCGCATGGAAATGAGCTCGCAGGGCGTAATGGCTTCATTTGTTGTGGCATAAACGGACTGTTCAGCCATGACTTCGTATTCTCCGATGAAGCTTGGTGCGCTGTATTCGGCAAAGCTGTAGCGCTGGCCGCTGGAAAATTCATTGAGTACGCGGACATCTCCCTTAAGAAGGATAAAGACGTGGTCCGCATCATCCCCCTTGAGGACAATCGCTTCGTGTGGTGCAATGGATTTTTTTGCTGTCTGGCGTCGTATGGATAAGGGCATGGCTGCGACTTCAGCGAGAATTTGCTCCATGGAATGAACCCTCCTTGTGTATCTGTTTCATCTATTTTATCGAATAAATCGAAATAAAGCAATAAAGGACAGGGGTCCTTTTCTTTTTACGCACAGATTGCTAGAATGATTACATCGAATATACGAAAAAGGAAGGGCGTGCCTCAGATGGGATGGTTCAAGGATGCGAATGCAGTGCGGCAGGAAATTATGGCAGGGATTACAGCTTTTTTTGCAATCTCCTATATTCTTATTGTCAATCCGGTGATCCTTTCTGATGCAGGCATCCCTGCAGGGCTCAGTGTATTTGCGACGATATTTGTTTCCGTAGCGGGCTGTTTCCTTATGGGGTTATGGGCAGATGCAAGATCGGAAGAG